>JBEAQC010000020.1:0-8110 GCA_041164085.1 Actinomycetota bacterium | reverse complement strand
GACACAGCGAAGCGCTCACACCAGATCGACACGGCGGTGTAGTCCGCGAGGTCGACGTCTGCAGGAATCGGGTAGTTCTGGTTACCCTTGTTGCCCTTGAGATCGCCAAGACTCACATAGGCACCATCGTCGAAGACTCCCCAACCATCGACACCGTCGATCACCGGCTGGTCACTGAGCCACACCTTGAGATCAGGCCCGTCGCTGGTATCCAGTCCCTCGATCCGCAGGACACGACTCCCGTCAGGGAGTTCAAGGATGCGCACCGTTCCCGTGGTCGCGTGCTCATGCGAGATGAACGAACCCTCCGCGAGCACGATCGGCTCCGCGGGCGGCGGTGGCGGAGTGGGCTCCGCGGAGGAGGACTGAGCATCCGGTGACGCGCTTGCCGAGGATGGCGCGGGCGCTGCCGACGATTCCGTCACCACCGCGGTAGGCAGGGCCTCATTGACCTCCACATTCGTGAAGATGCGCCAGGGCTGGAAGAGGTAGAGACCGATCCCCAGTACGACGATCGCCGCCATGGCGACGGGGATGGCCACTTTCGGCTGCAGCAGACTCTTCACGAACATGCCCTCCTCAGGCTCGAATGCCCATGCTTTCGCTGTGAGACTCCGGGACACAAGGTCTGGTTCCCTCGTACACGGTCATAAACACGGGCCAATGACCGGAGGATGGCGCCACCACTGAGCGGTCCCAGGATGGGCCCAGGCGCTACGATCCGCCCGCCACACAGGAGATGGGAGACGATCGTGCTGAACCTCGCGACCACACAGGTCTGGGTCCGTGACCAGGACGAGGCCGTTGCCTTCTGGACCGACCAGGTCGGCTTCGAGGTCAAGGAAGACGTCACGGTCGCCGAACTCGGCAACTTCCGTTGGGTCAGCGTCGGTCCGAAGGGCCAGGACGGCACCGCGATCGTCCTCATGGCCATCCCCGGTGAACCCGTGATGGATAGCGCCACGCACGCCCAGGTCCAGCAGGTCGTGAAGAAGGGCTTTGCCACCGCGATCTTCTTCACCTGCGATGACGCTCGTGCCGCCTACGACCGTCTCGTCGCTGCGGGAGTGGAGACGACCGGAGAGCCTACGGAGCAGGTGTACGGGATTGACTTCGGATTCCGTGACCCGTCAGGCAATCACTACCGGGTCGCCACGCGTCATTGACGACCACTTCGTTCGCCGTTTTCGCTTTTCGAGTTCTTTCCGGTAACGTCATAGCTGTTGCCGGTCACGGGACCCACTGAGCCCACGGCGACCTCTCATTCATCCAGGATGAACTCGACCGAGTCATCATCCTGAGCCTCCGGCCCAGTGACCGGGAGCACTGCTCCCGGACCGGTCTGCATCAATTCATTCCGCGCCCCACGGCGCGCCACCCCTGCTTCGCGCGCGGGTGGCGAACCTCAATCTTCACGAAAGGCATCACCATGAGCTCCACCCGCACGTCCACACGCCCGTCAGCCGACGCCTCCTTTGCGAGCGTCGGGGTCCCCAGCCTGCTCATTGAGGCTCTACGCGACCAGGGCATCACCTCACCCTTCCCCATCCAGACCGTCACACTGCCCGACTCGCTCACCGGGCGCGATGTCCTCGGCCGAGGCCGCACAGGCAGCGGCAAGACGATCGCTTTCGCCCTGCCCCTCATCACCCGCCTCTCCGCAGATCGTCAGCGAGCCCGGGCCAATCGTCCACGCGGGCTCGTGCTCCTGCCGACACGTGAACTGGCGGCACAGGTGGAGGCCACCATCGAGCCACTCGCACGCACCGCTGGACTCTCCACGACGACCATCTACGGCGGTGTCAGTCAGCGGCCGCAGGTCACGGCTCTCAGCCAAGGTGTCGACATCGTCGTGGCCTGCCCCGGGCGACTCGAGGACCTCATCACACAGGGTCACGTGCGACTCGATGACGTCGCCGTCACGGTGATCGACGAGGCCGACCACATGGCCGACCTCGGCTTCCTGCCCGCGGTCAAGCGCATCCTTGATCGCACACCCAAGGGCGGCCAGCGCCTGCTCTTCTCCGCCACCCTCGACAGGGGTGTCGACACGCTCGTCAAGAGATACCTGTCTAATCCGATCACCCACTCGGTCGACAGCGACGCGACCACGGAGCCGGACATGGAGCACCACGTCCTCACTGTGCGGGCGACGGACAAGCCCCAGATCGTCCATGAGTTGGCCGCGGGTGAGGGGCGATCGGTGCTCTTCGTCCGCACCAAGCACCAGGCCAAGAAGCTGGCCCGCACGCTCACTCAGGCGGGTATCCCGGCCGTTGACCTCCAGGGCAATCTCGCGCAGAAGGCTCGTGAGAAGAACATGGAGGCCTTCCGATGCGGCGAGGTCAAGGTGCTCGTCGCCACCGACATTGCCGCACGCGGCATCCACGTCGATGACGTCGCCCTCGTGGTTCATGTCGACCCACCGACCGAGCACAAGGCGTACCTCCATCGCTCAGGTCGTACGGCGCGAGCCGGCGCCTCCGGAGTCGTCGTGACCCTGCAGACCAGCGACCAGGCATCGGATGTCGCTGCCATGACCCGCAAGGCCGGGATCTCCGTCACTGCCCAGCGCACCGTCCCGGGTGCACCGCAGTTGCTCGAGTTGACCGGTCCGCGAGCGGCGCACGTCGCCCCGACCGTGGAAGCAGTCCCGCCCGCACGCACACGCACGCCCAAGGCCACCGGTGGCTCTTCGCACCACGGCCGTCGGCGTCGCGCGTCGAGTGGGAAGCGGACCAGGACGGCAGCGGAGTTCTCGGCGAGCAGACCGCGCCGGTAGGCGTCAGACCACCAGCGACATCAGGTGGTCGTGGCGCGCGACGAGCGTGTCGTAGTCCGCCACAGCCGTCGGCGGACCGGGAATCACCTGGCGCAACTCGGCGTGCACCTGGCCGTGCGCTTTGCCGGTCCGGGCAGCCAGCACGCTCACCATGCGATGGATGTCCTTGCGCACCTCTTGAGTGTCACGCCAGGTGGCCGGGGTGAAAGCGACCTCGTCAGAGACCTCCGCAGCCTGACGGCGCAGTTTCGCATCGCGCGCGGCCAGGAGAGTTGCCATGTCCTCCGGACTGAGGAGCCCCGGCAGGCCGAGATAGTCCGCGTCGTGCTCGTCGAGGTCGAGGGTCTCGGCCGTGATGGCCCGACCCGCCGTGAGCACATGAGCGAACTGCGCATCGGCGTCGAGTGCGGTGAAGCCCTCCCCTGCCACGCGCTCGACATCGGGGTCGAGATCGTGGTCATCGCGTGGAGTCAGCCTCACGACCGCATTCCGCGCGGATTCCATCTCGGCGGCAAGTACCAGCAGCGGACGCACGGAGGGCAGGTAGACAGACGCGGTCTCCTGCGTCCCACGGGCGCGCACGACGCGTCCGACCGCCTGGGCGAAGAAAAGCGGTGTGCGCGCTGAGCAGAGGTACCCGAGCGTGGTCGCACGTGGAATGTCGACGCCCTCGCTGATCATGCGCACGCACACGACCAGACGCGTGCGACCGTGGGTGAAGGCGGACAGTCGCTGCGACGCATCGGAGTCCTCCGACAAGACGACGGCGGGCGCTTCCCCAGTGACCCTCTCGGCGATGGCGGCGTAGGCCCGCGCGGTCTCCTGATCGTTCGCCAGGATGATCCCCGCCGCGTCTTCGATGCCTGCCGCCCGCTGCGCGCGCACGCGCTCGTCGACGGCGGCGATGACGTGCGGCACCCAGCGACCGGTCGGCGACAGAGCGGTGCGCCACGCCTTGTCCTCGTCCTTCTTCGTGCCGCTGCCGAGCATGGCCGCCGAAGCCTCGCCGGCGTCGTTGAGCCAGCGCGATGTGCCCGTGTACGCCGCGAAGACAACCGGGCGCACCACGCCGTCGGCCAGGGCATCGCCGTAGGAGTAGGAGAAGTCCGCGATCGAGCGCACCTCGTCGCCGTCCTCCTCGTAGTCAACGAAGGGAATCCGCTCATCGGCCTTGGTGCGGAAGGGCGTTCCGGAGAGGCCCAGGCGCCGCTTGGCGGTGTCGAATGCCTCGCGCAGGCCGTCGCCCCACGTGAGGCCGTCGCCGGCATGATGGATCTCATCCATGATCACCAGGCTCGGTCTGGCCTCCGCGCGATTGCGATGGAGCATCGGCTTGGTGGCGACCTGCGCGTACGTCGCGACGTAGCCCTGGGTGCCTTCGCGCACCGGACCGAGGGAGTTGGGCAGGTCGGGGTCGAGCCACATGCCCAGGCGCGCGGCCGCGTCGGCCCACTGCCCGCGCAAGTGATCGGTCGGCACAACGATGATGACGCGCTGCACGACGCGCTGCGCCAGCAATCGTCCCGCGAGGGTGAGGGCGAACGTCGTCTTGCCCGAGCCTGGCGTCGCAGTCACGAGGAAGTCGCGTGGAGCAGTGTCGAGGTAGCGCTGCAGCGCACGGATCTGCCACCGACGCAGATATGGCGACGCGGAGGACTGCGGGAGGGCGCTCATCGGAGATCCGACCCTGCCATATCGAGCAACGGCCAGACCGCGACGGCACGCCGCGCTCGGTGACTTTGCAGCACGGGGTCCCAATCCAGGGCCCCCGGCACATCTACCGGTCGACGATGACGAAGTCACCCTTGCGGTTGACCTCGAGGATGTACATCGGGGCGTTCTTGCGATTGCCTGACGCTGACCTGATGTCGATGGTGCCGGTCGCTCCTCGAAGCCCACGCGTGTGGAGTACGGCGTCAAGCACGGGGCCGTACCTCGTCGTCCCCGCCTCCGCCATGGCACGGAAGAGCACCCAGGCCGAGTCGTAGGTGAAGGCACCCCACACATCGGGTTGCACGCCGAACTCCGCCTTGTAGGCCGCGACGTACGCACCCGCGTAGGGCAGTTGTGCCGCTGCGGGCACGCCACTGAAGGTGCAGGTGCGCGCGGTCGCGATGCCGGCCTCCTCGACGAATGCGGCGTCGACGTTGGCGAGGTTCATGAAGCAGCTCGCCGTTGTGTTGGTTGCCGCAAGCTCCTCCGCGATGAGTACGCCCTCGGGGTAGTACGTCGCGGAATAGACCATGTCGGGTCCGCTCGACAGCGCCTGATTGACCTGGGTGGTGTAGTCATTCGCTCCGGTCGGGATGACGATCTGGGTCACGTCGATGCCGGCCTGGGTCAGCCCCTTGGCGGTCTTGGCAGCGATGTTCTTGGTGTACGCCGACGGATCGACGAGCATCGCGACTGAGTCGATCCCCAATCCGCTGATGTAGTCGATCTCGACCGGCGAGATCTGGGAGTTCATCGGCTGCACGGTGCCGCCGAATCCTTCTGTGCGATTGTCCGATGTCATGCGCAGCGGCACGATCTTGGCCTGCTGGTAGAGGCTGAGATTGACCAGACCAACCGAGGAGTTGTAGGGGCCGATCACCGCGACGGCACCCGCCGCCTGCGCCTTTCGGACTGCCTGCGCGCCTAGGCTTGGATCGGCCTTGTCGTCGACACCGACGACCTTGACCTTGCGACCGAGTACGCCGCCCCGCGCGTTGACCTCCTTGGCCGCGAGTTGCGCTCCCCGGAGCATGTCCTGGCCGTTGGCGGCTTGACTGCCGGTGAGCGGGGCCTCGAGGGCGATCACGATCGTGCCCGCATCGCCCGCCTGCGCCGGTATGGGCGCGAGGACAGCCGCGCCGAGGGCGAGCGACGCAAGAGCAGCGATGCTGACACGACTGCGAACTAGCATGGAGACCTCCGGTCAGGGGAGCCAGAGCCTAGTCGCGGCCGCATTCCCTGCCGCTCCCCGCGTGTCTGCACGATGTAACGGGTGTGACTGCCGATACTTGAGGATCATGGGACGTCATGCGGCGCCTCGGGGGACGCACCGTCCTAGCCCGACAGGGACGGCTGTGCCGGACCGCCGGGCCGATCGGCTCACGCCCGCTGCGGCCGAGCACCCGGGGGACACAGGGGCCCCCGGCCACATCGGTCGCCACGCGGCGACGTCCTGGCGCCTTCCCCGGCAGCGGGATCTCATTGCCCTGGGTGCCCTGAGCCTGGTCGCCGGCCTGTTGGTCGGCTGGTATCCCCCGCTACTGGGCGGCTCGACTCCCGCGGCCGCGAGCACCCCCTCGGGCACGCCCGCTGCGGCCGAGCCCGCGCAGGAGACTCCCGCGACCAACACGCGCGAAGACGCGGACGCCAACGATGCTTCGCGCCCCGTCATCGACGATGCGAGCGTCGCTCCCGCGGTCTTCGTGCCCGAGGATGAGCGACGCACGATCACCATCGCGGGCGTGGGCGACATCCTCCTGCACCGCGAGATCATCGCCCAGGCACTCGACGCCGGCGGCGGCACTCCCGACTTCCTCCCGCAGCTCGAGGGCATCGCGCCGCTCGTGCAATCCGCGGACCTCGCCGTGTGTCACATGGAGTACCCCCTCGGCTCTCGGCAAGGACCGTGGAGTGCATGGCCCGATTTGCCCAATGGACCGCCACAGATCGTGGACGCCGTGGCCGCGCTCGGCTTCGATGCCTGCACGACCGCGAGCAACCACACGCTCGACCAGGGATTCGATGGTGTCGTCAGCACGATCGATGCACTCGCCGATGCGGGCCTGGCCCACGCCGGGTCTGCCTCATCAGAGAAGGAGTCGTCGCGGCCCACGATCATCGATGTCGAGGGTGTCCCGGTCGCGCTGCTGTCCTATACCTACGGCTTCAACGGCATCCCGCGGCCCTACGACTGGTGCTGCAATCTCATCGAGCCCGGCGTCATTACCGCCGCGGCCCAGCGCGCCCGCGACGCGGGGGCGCGCCTGGTGGTCGTCGGCCTTCACTTCGGGGTGGAGGGCATCGCATCTCCCACGGACAGCCAGCGCGAGGTCGTGCAGGAGCTTGCCGACTCAGGATTGGTCGACCTCGTGCTCGGTCATCACGCTCACGTCGTACAGCCGGTGACCAAGGTGGGCGACATGTGGGTCGCCTACGGGCACGGCAACCTGCTGTCCGCACAGTCGCGCAAGGACCCCCGCTCCGGCGACGGACTGCTCACCACGTTCACCTTCTCCGAGCAGGAGGACGGCAGTTTCGCGGGCACGTCTGCCGTCGGATACGCCGTGGTCAACTACGACTTCCCCTTCTCCATCGCGGCCGTCCCCTCGGGCGCCGAACCGGGCGGCAAAGCCGACGCGACGTGGCGGCGCGTGAGCGAGCAGGCCATCATCCCCGGCGACACGAGTGGCTTCGAACTGCGTCGCGCGGACTGGTAGCCGTCACTAACCCGACAGGAATGACAACCGCACCTCACGGTGCGGATTGTCACCGTTGGGATCGACGAGCACGATGCTCTGCCACGTACCCAACTGCATCCGCCCCTCGATGACCGGCACCGTGATGCTCGGAGAGATGAGGGCGGGCATCACGTGATCACGACCGTGTCCGGGGGAGCCATGCCGATGCAGGTACGCCGCATCGCGGGGCAGCAGGGACTCCAAGGTCATGTCCAAGTCCTCTTCCGAGCCGGCGCCCGTCTCGAAGATCGCGACGCCGGCCGTCGCATGCGGGACGAAGACCTGGAGGAGGCCGTCACCGCGTCCGCGGCAGAACTGCGCGGCCTCCGCCGTCAGATCGGTCGTGAGCCGGCCGCCCGTCGTCAGGCTGAGCAGGTGGGAATCCATCTGCCCATGGTGCCGCACGTCGCGACTCGCCCACTGATCGCCACGGAGTGAGACCGCGGGTCTGCTTGCCTTATGTCTACGCCATCGATTCCGCACACGGGAGGCAGCATGTTCTTCTTCATCACACCGTGGGTGATCTTCATCCTCGGGGTAGCGGTCAACGTCCTGGTCGATCGCCATCCGTCACGGCGCACCGGCGCCCGCTTCGTCGAGATCGCACTGCTGTGGAACCTCGTCTGGTTCGGCGCATGGGGGCTCATCGGCGTCACCGGTCATCTCGGTCCGACGTCCGGCCAGATCGCCGAGTCCATCGGCTATGCGCAGAGCATGTTCCAGTGGGAGGTCGGCTTCGGTGATCTCGTGCTCGCCGTACTCGCTATCGGATCCTTCTGGATGCGCGATCGCTGGATGACCGCGGCCGTCGTCGCCATCGCCATCGCCTTCTGGGGCGACGCCATCGGGCATGTCATGTCGTATTACTCCGACGGCA
>JBEAQC010000019.1:0-2687 GCA_041164085.1 Actinomycetota bacterium | reverse complement strand
GAGCACGAGCAGGCAATGCTGGCGGGGGAGCACGGACCTGCTGTCGCCCTGTCCATGCGCATCGTCACCGAGCTCGGCCGTATTCGCGGTGCCGAGCGTTTGGTCGACGTCGAGTCCGTCCATATCGATGGCTGCATCTTCTATGGACAGGCCGGTCTGGACTTTGCACGCAAGCTCGTCGACCTCGGTGGCAAGGTCATCGTGCCGACGACGGTCAACGTCGGCTCCGTCGACCTCATCCATCCGTCACTCATCCTCACCAACACCGAGCACGAGAAGTGGGTCGCTCAGGGGGGTCGGGATCTCATGCAGGCGTACGTCGACCTCGGCTGCCGGCAGACCTGGACGTGCGCGCCGTACCAGATGGATTCCCGTCCGGGCGTCGGCGAGCACATCGCCTGGGCTGAGTCCAATGCCATCGTCTTCGCCAACTCCGTGCTCGGCGCGCGGACCGATCGCTACGGCGACTTCATCGACATCGCCGCTGCGATCACCGGCAAGGCACCGTGCGGCGGCCTGCACCGCGACGAGGAGCGGCACGGCGATCTGATCCTTGACTGCACCTCGCTGAGCGAGGCCACACTCGCTCAGGACGTGACCTATCCGGTGCTTGGCTACCTCGCGGGAGAGATCGCTGGCACGCAGAACCCCGTCTTCGTCGGCCTGCCTGCTGATACGTCGGAGGATCGGCTCAAGGCGATCGGCGCGGCTGCAGCATCATCGGGCGGCGTAGCGCTCTTCCACGTCGTCGGGCGCACGCCGGAGGCTCCCACTCTCGAGGCTGCGCTCGGTGGTCGCAGCGAGGTGCCGGTCCACCACATCACTGCCGCGCGACTCAACTCGGCTCGACAGGAGCTGTCGACCGCCCGCCTCGATCAACTCGATGCGGTGAGCCTCGGCACTCCGCACGCGTCGGTCGACGAGATCCAGGAGGCCCACGACGCGGTGATCGGCGGCCCGCCACTGGCTGACGGAGTGGCGTTCTACATCTCCACCGGGCGGTCGGTCTTCGCCGAGGCTGAGCGCCGAGGCCTCATCGGACCGATGGAGAAGTGGGGCGTGACCTTCGTGCTCGACACCTGCACCTACGTCACGTCGATCCTGCGCCCGGGCACCCGCACGGTGATGACCAACTCCGGCAAGTGGGCCCATTACGCCCCGGGCAACATGGGGGTGGACGTCGTGCTCGCGACGCTCTCCGAATGCGTCGAGTCGGCGACGACGGGCCGCGTCACCTGGAACCGGGAGCTCTTCACATGAGCACGATCACGGGCTGGCGCGTGACCTCGGGTGAGGCATCGGCCGCGGTGCTCAAGCTCGACGAGCCCGTGTCCTTCTGGGGTGGCATTGGCCCCGATGGCGACATCATCGATGTCCACCACCCTCAGCACGGAGCAGTGGTCACCGGTCGCATCCTCGTCATGCGCTCGGGACGCGGCTCCAGCTCCGGCACCTACGTGCTCGCCGAACTTCTGCGGCTCGGCATCGCACCCGCGGGAATCCTGCTCACCGAGCCCGACGGCATCATTGCGACGGGCGCACTCGTGGCCGCCGAGCTCTACGACACGGCGATGCCGATCGTCACGGTGAGCGAAGCCGACTACCAGCGCATCGAAGACGGTGTCGACCTCTCCATCTCGATGGACGGCGACGACGCCATCCTCACTCTGGCTGGGTGAAGATGACTGACGTCATCTTGCGCGACGCCCAGCGTGGCCCCGTGGACGAGGCAGTCGTCGCCTGGGATCTCGAAACGGCCACCGACCAGATGTATTCCATCAAGCTCGGCTCGAGGTGGGAGGCCACGCTCCGAGCGGTCGTCGCGCAGCCCGGGCACGCCTGGTCAGTGGAGCGGGCGCGCATTGCCGAGATCGATGGATCCATGGTGGGGGTCCTCCTCGGCGCCCCGGCCACCACTCCCAAGCCGGATGACTCCCTCGGGTTGGCATGGGGATGGACCCGGCTGCGCCTGTGGGCCGTGAGCCTCTCCGGTCGGGCATTCCTGAACTTCATGACCAAAAACGGTCCAGGCGAGTGGTACATCACCGCGGTCGCAGTGACACCGGAAGCGCGAGGTAAGGGAGTGGGAGCGTTGCTGCTCAAGGACGCCATCTCGCGAGCCCGCGATGCGGGCGCGACGAGCGTCACTCTCGACGTGGATGACAAGAACGTCGGCGCGCAAAGGCTCTATGAGAGATACGGCTTCGAGGTGACGGGTGCCTCGCCGCCGGCGCGGCTGTGGCGGGGCGTCCGCGTCTTTCGCATGCGCCTTGCGCTCGCGAGCGACACCGATCAGCCGAGCGTCTAGGGCACGACATGGCCGGTCGCAATCTCGTCAACTTCGATCGCGTATCGAAGGCGTATGGCGAACGACCCCTCCTGAGTGACGTGTCGCTCGGAGTAGGTGAGGGAGAGCGCATTGCCGTCGTCGGGCGCAACGGCGCGGGCAAGAGCACGCTGCTCAATCACATGGCTGGTCTGGAGACGCCGGACTCCGGTCGGGTCACCGTCAACTCCGGTGTCCACGTGGGGGCCGTGTCTCAGGCGGAGTCCTTCGATCCGCATGTGACCGTCGCGGAGTACGTCGTACCGGGGCAGGACGTGCATCAGTGGGCGAGCGACCCGTCGATCCGCGAGATCTTCGACGGCTTGCTCGGGGGCTTCGACGAGGCGCTCCTGGCTCGCCC
>JBEAQC010000018.1:0-12787 GCA_041164085.1 Actinomycetota bacterium | reverse complement strand
GTCCGCAGCTGGTGGGTCGCCTCGTAGGCAAGCAGCGTGACGAGTTCCTCGACGAGCAGCCGGAAGGTCGCGGAGTCGGTGGTCTCATCCCGGAGCGTGGTCAGCTTGTGGGCAACGAGCGGATGCTGGACGACGATTGTGCGCACGCCCGCAGCGTATCGGGGCGAAGGTGTCACGCGAGGGCGGTCCCGCATGTCACCATGGGGCCGCAGCCAGATGGTTGCGGAGAGGGGCTCGGCCCATGGATGACGACGCTGGCTACGCCGTCGCCGCATGGCGCGAGGAAGGCCGCTGGTCGGTCGCCCTCCTGCCGCCTCGCGCGACCGAGTCCCTCGACTCCTTCCTCATGGCGCTGCGGCAGTTGATCGCCGAGGGCGGAGCGCTGGGCTTTCTCGTGGTCGATGAGGACTTCTTCGTCGCCGTGCGAATGATGCCCGATGGTGCTGCGCGCCTGCTGCTATCCGATGTGGGTGCTGCCCTGGAGTTCCCGCTGGCCGAGGAGGTCGCGGACATGCTTGAGGCCGACCTGCCCGAGGATGACGAGGAGCTCGACGAGGTTGAGCCGGTCGGCGACATCTCTTTCGCCGCGGACATGGGCATGCCCGTGAGCGATATGGAGCTCATCCTCGATGATCCTGATCTGTATCCGGACGATCAGGTCTTCGCGATCGCTTCTCGCCTCGGGTTCGAAGATCAGTTGTCCGCCGCTCTCGAGCGATGAGGTACGCCGACAGCGACGTCGCCGCCATGCGCACCGCGCTCGAACTCGCGCGGGAGGCCCTGCTCACCGAAGACGACGACGTACCCGTCGGTGCACTGATCATCGGCCCAGGGGGAGATGTCGTCGCATCGTCCGCGAACCGGCGCGAGGCTCTGACCGATCCCACCGCCCATGCCGAGGTCGTGGTCCTGCGCCAGGCTGCCCTGGCCCTCGATGCCACACACCTGGTCGGTTGTGCCCTCGTCGTCACGTTGGAGCCGTGCCCCATGTGTGCAGGGGCGGCACAGCTCGCCCGAGTGGATCGCGTCGTCTTTGGCGCCTGGAACGAGGAGTACGGCGCTGCCGGGTCCGCGTGGGATCTCTTGCGCGACCGGCGTCTGTCTCATCGTCCCGAGGTTGTGGGCGGCGTCCTGGCAGACGAATGCGGCTTGATCGTCCGGGAGTTCTTCGCCCGCCGACGTTGACCCTGCGACCCGCTGTGTACCCTTTCCGGCGGTGGCGTGTCCGAGCGGCCAAAGGAGCACGCCTCGAAAGCGTGTGTGGGGGCAACTCCACCGTGGGTTCAAATCCCACCGCCACCGCCATTGTTGATGGGGCGCCCCATCGGGGCGCCCCATCAAGAATTCTGGAGACGCGCGGGATATGGCAGCACTAGCGGAATCGAGGACGGCTGCCCGTCGAGGGCTCGCAGGGGCACCGGTTGTGGAGTTTCGTCGTTCCCGGCTTCGACGAGACATCCGTGAGTAGGGTCCGAGGATGCGTCGTGTCCTCATTGCCACTGTCGTTTCATCGCTGGTGCTGTTGGGTGTGCCGGCTACAGCCGGGGCCCAGCCAGCGGTCGAGGCGTCACCTCGGGCCGATTCCTCTTCCTCGCTGCGGTGGACGGCATGCGAGGGCGACGGACTCAAGGGCGCGCAGTGCGCCTTCCTGAGGGTGCCGCGCGATTGGGCGCGCCCGAGCGCGGGGAACTACCGGATCGCCGTCGCACGCATTCGAGCGGAGGTTGCGCCCACTCGGGGGGTGCTGATGTTCAATCCCGGAGGCCCTGGTGGCGCGGGCCTGGATGCCCTGCGATTCGTGCAGCGAGGACTGCCGAAGGAGGTGCGCGACTCCTTCGACGTCGTGACCTTTGATCCCCGCGGAGTTGGCGAGTCACAGCCCACCTTTGCCCCCTGTCGCACCCCCCAACCCGATCTTCCGGCCACGGGCCCAGTGGATTGGGAGGCGGCGACTTCTGCCTATGTCGACGCGATGTCGGCGGCGCTTCAAGAGTGCTTCGAGGCGAACAGCGCTGACGCCGAGTTCGTCGGTACCTGGCAGGTCATTCGCGATATGGACTCCCTACGCCGCGCACTGGGAGTTCAGAAGATCTCGTTCTGGGGCATGAGCTACGGCACGACGGTTGGTCGCGCGTATGCCCAGCAGTTCCCCCAGCGCCTGCGTGCACTCGTCCTCGACGGCACCATCACCCCGACACCGTCCGTTGGTGACTACGCGCGCGAGCACATCTGGGACGACGCCACGGCCATCCAGACGATGCTCGGGGCCTTCGGTGCCAGGAGCAAGCGCGCCTACAGGACCGTGATGAGCTTCCTCGAGGAACAGACGATTCCCACGGAGGACGGCGACGTCCTCACGAAGTGGTCCGTGTCTGGCTACCTGGTGAACAAGGCGGCGTACCAGTCCCAGTGGGACCAGGCCAAGCAACTGATCAATGAGTTGTACGCCGCGATACGCACATCGCGCGCCGTCAGCCGCGATGCCGCTCAGCGCGTCAGGTCCAATGCTGTGACGACCCGCGCCGGTGGCGGGATGAACCCGGCCTATCACTTCGTGAACTGCTCCGACATGCACGACCGTCCGTCTGTGCGGGTGATCGCCGGTGCCGCCGAGCAGGCGGCGAAGGTCGGAGGAACAGCGCTTGGCGCCACCCCGCTGGGCGAGGGAGCGCAGTGCGCGGGGCTCCCTGCACTCGGACGGTCCGTCCCGCCTCTGGCCGGGACATTGCGGCTTGCCACTCCGCCGATCATCGTCAACTCCGTCGGGGACAACCGGACCCCGTGGCTCGGAGCGCGCGAGACGGCCAATGCGTTCACGGGCTCGTCGATGGTCACCTATGCGGGCACGCAGCACGTCACCTACACCGGGCCGTCGACGTGCGTCGATGCCGCCGTGACGCCGTACCTCCTCAACCGCACGCTGCCGCCACGATCTGTCGCGTGCCCGCTCGTCTACCCGTAGGGCAGGCGCTGGTGCCGGAGGTTCAGGCGACGACCACCGTCGTCGATGCACCGGGTGTCGATCCGGGACTCGTCCTCTCCCCTCTACGGATGCTGTACGGCGATCCGACCGTTCGCGTCGATGATCGAGAATTCACGCGAGCGACATGGACTCCCGCGGGGCCAGGCGTCATCGCGATCACGTGGGGAGCCCAACCAGGTCGGATCGATGTGACGTGCGAGGGTGAAGGTGCTGGTTGGCTCAAGGAAGGAGCGCGAAGCCTCCTCGGTGCCGACGACGATGTTTCATCGTTCGAGCCGGAGGGCGTGGTCGGACGCCTCTGGGCGCGCATGCACGGTGACCGCGTGGGCGCGACCGGCACGGTGTGGCACGACCTGACGTGGTTCGTCGTGCAGCAGCGCATTCGGCGTACGGACGCGGCGGCTCAGTGGCGGCGGCTCGTGACGACGTTCGGCGAGCCCGTGGACGGTCACGAGGGGCTGTACACGCCACCGGATCCCGACCGGCTCTCGCGTGCCGCACCGTGGTCGTTGAGAGCACTTGGCATCGACGCGCGCAGAGCCGCGACCTTGATCGAGGCAGCCCGCGTCGCTGATCGTCTGCACCTCCTTGCGGGACAGCCGAGTGATAAGGCCCTGGCGCGACTGGGGTCCGTCACCGGCGTGGGGCCGTGGACCCGGGCCTGCCTCGCGGCGATGACGTGGGGTGACGCGGACGCCGTGATCACCGGTGACTCGGGGATCCCGTCCCTCATCACCTCGACGCTGGCGGGCGAGCGCCGGGGTGACGATGCCCGAATGCTCGAGTTGCTCGAGCCCTTCCGGCCACATCGCTACCGGGTCCTGAGACTCGCCTTCGCTGCACGCATCGGCGCCAGGCGGAGCCGCCCGCAGTTCGGGAGGAATGTGGAGGAATCCTCGCTGAATCGCCCTAACTCCCGCTGGCGCTAGCGCGGGGGCAGACTCCGGGCGAGCACGGCGAGTCGGCAGAGCCGCCTCTGTCGTGCCGGATGGATGTGACCTGCGCCACTCCGACACGCCGGACAGTGCCCGAGCCGCTAGGGGGAAGCGCGCGACACGCCGGAGTCAAGGAGGCGCGAGACGAAAGTTGCGGATGTGACGAGTCCGTGACCTTCCTGTTATGTTCCCAGGACTATGTGGAGCGATCTGCCTGACCAGTCAGACCTTGACGACCGCCGCGCGGCCCGAGCCGAGCGGCGCGAGCGCGCTCGGGTGAGCCGGATTCGGCGACTCTCGGTGACGGTGACCGTCCTGGCCCTGCTTGCCGTGGGCGGCCTCATGGCCGTCGTGCGCCCCGCCGCGGAGGTCGCACCCGTGGCCGCAAGCACGCCGACGACCGCCCCGACGCCGGCGGCGACTGAGGCCGAGGTCGAGCAAAAGCTCCGCGAGGCCCTGGCCACGGTGGGCGACGAGCCGCCGGCCGTGACCGCCGAACCTCCCGCCGCCGAGGCCATCGCCGCACCGGCGACCTCAGAACCCGAGCAGCCCGTCGCCAAGGAGGCGACTCCCAAGGCCCGCAGCGCCGCGGCCGAGGACGAGTCCGCGGGTCTTCCCGCCGAGGATCTCCCGGTGGCGAGCGAGGGGGACTACGGCACCGTCGTCGAGGTCGCGCAGCGCGCACTCGATGTCGAGCCCACGGGCTACTTCGGCCCCAAGACCAAGTCCGCTGTCGCGGAGTATCAGGAGGCCATCGGGCTTCCGGCGACCGGACAGATTGCCACCTTCACATGGTCCGCGCTGGGCGCGGAGACCGTCGCGGCCGCCCTCGAGGCAGCCGCCACTGCCGACGGCTTCGTCGATGGTGAGCCCGCCGACATCCAGGAATCGGCGCAGGCCGAGCCCGAGACGCAGACCCGCACGGCAAAGGCATCCGATGCGCCCGTGCTCGAGGAGACCGACCAGGGCGAGGCGGTTGCGGTCGTCCAGCGCGCGCTCGGCGTCAAGCCCGCCACCGGCTACTTCGGACCCGTCACCGCTAAGGCTGTGCGGCAGTTCCAGTCTGACAACGGCATCCCCACGACCGGTGTCATCGCGACGTACACCTGGGGAGCCCTCGGCAAGGAGCTCGCCAGTCGCGCAGCGACGGCCCACGCCACCTACGGCACGGTCTTCGGTCCCGGTGTGTCCAAGAGCACGGGCAATGGGGGCAGCAACTCCGGTGGAAGCAGCAACGGGGGCAGCAACTCCAGCAGCAGCGGTGGCAGCAATGGTGGGGCCGGGGGCAACGGCAACCTCTTCTGCCCGGTCAAGAACTTCTACTACGGCGATGGTCTCGGCGCCCCGCGTCCGGGTGGCCGCTCCCATGCCGGCCTGGACCTCATGGGCTCGCGCGGTGAGCCGATCTACGCGATCGACTCCGGCACAGTGACGCGCTCGGGCTACCAGAGCAACGGCTCACTCATCCTCGACATCACCGGCTCGCGCGGGATGTACTTCTACGGGCACTTCGACAAGATCCTGGTTGGCTACGGCGATTCAGTGAAGGCCGGTCAGCTCATCGGCTACATGGGCGATACCGGCTCACCGGGCGCGGTGCACCTGCACCTCGAGGTGCGACCCAATGGCTGGTCCGGTGGCTACGAAGACCCCGTGCCGCTGATCAAGTCGCTCTGCGGACGGTAGGCGCTCACGCGCCGAACGGCGTGAGATTGCCCTGGTCTGTCGGGATGTCGGTCGTCGCGATGACGAAGCCGAGGTAGACCCACACGACCACGCCGAGCACGACGGACAGGATGACCCACAACCGGGCCTTCTTGGCCTGCTGTGCCGCTGCCGCCATGTCGCCGCGCTTCTTCGCGCCGTTGGCCCTGATGGCGAAGATCAGTCCGGGGATCGCCAGCGGCCACGCGCAGAAGATGATCGCGAGGATCGAGGGGATTAGCCAGTCGCGCACGGGCGCCTCGGCCGATGCAGCGGGCGCCGGTGGCGTCGCCGCGGGGTACGCCGCCGGGGCCGGCTCGACGACTCCGGGCCGCGGACGCGTCTCCTTGGTCCACGAGTCGCCCGTCCAGTAGCGCTGCAGGTGGTCGGTGAACGGGTCGTCGTACCACCCGGCGGGCAGGGGCGCGGGTGTGGTCACGACCTCAGCCTAGGAGAAGAGCGCGCTGTAGCCATTGAGGGCCGGCTGACCGCCGAGATGGGCAAAGAGCACGGTCGACGAAGGATCGATCTCGCGCGACTCCACGCAGTGGATGAGCGCAGCCATGGACTTGCCCTCGTAGACCGGGTCGGTGACCATGCCCTCGGTGCGTGCCGCTCGCTTCATCGCCGCGATCGTCGTCTCATCGGGGATGCCGTAGATGCCGGCGTGGAAGCGCTCGTCGAGTTCGATGTCGGCTTCGGTGATGGCGCGCTCCAACCCGATCTTCCGCGCGGTGTCGTCTGCGATGCGCGCGATCTGCTCCCGCGTGTGGGCCGGCTTGGCCGACCCGTCGACACCGAGCACGCGGCGCGGTCGAGCTCCTTCCTGCTCCAGTACGGCGAAGCCAGCAACCATGCCCGCCTGGGTTGAGCCGGTCACGGAGTTGACGACGATGGTGTCGAAGAACACCCCGAGGTCGGCCTCCTGCTCGGCGAGCTCGTAGGCCCAGCGGGCGAAGCCCATGCCGCCGAGCGGATGGTCCGAGGCACCGGCCGGGATGGCGTAGGGCTTGCCGCCTGACGCCTCGATCTCGGCAATGGCCTGCTCCCAGCTCTCCTTGAAGCCGATGCCGAACTCCGCCTTCACCAAGCGCACGTCGGCGCCCGCAAGTCGGCTGATGAGGATGTTGCCCACTTTGTCGTAGACGGAGTCGGGCCAGTCGACCCAACTCTCCTGCACGAGTACGCACTTCATCCCGACGCGGGCGGCTACGGCCGCCACCTGGCGGGTGTGATTGGACTGCACGCCCCCGATCGACACGAGCGTGTCGCAGCCCTGCTCGAGCGCATCGGCGACGAGGTATTCGAGTTTGCGGGTCTTGTTGCCGCCATAGGCGATGCCGGAGTTGCAGTCCTCGCGCTTGGCCCACACCTGGGCGCCGCCGAGATCTTCGGTCAGTCGCTCGAGCGGATGGACCGGCGATGGTCCGAAGAGCAGCGGGTACGCGGGATAGTCCAACAGACTGGGCATTGCGCTCCTGATCGGCGGGAGTGGTGGCTGCGCATCGTTCGACACGACCCTACCCATGGATCCCATGTCCTAGGGTCGGGGCATGGCGGTCGTGCTCGCTGCGCAGCGCGTCATCGATGCGGATGGCGACCGGTCCGATGGCTGGATTCGCGTCGACGACGGTCGCGTCGTCGAGGTGGGCGAGGGCAGCGCCCCTGAGGGTGCTGTGCACGGAGCTGTGCTGCTTCCGGGATTCATCGACCTGCACTGCCACGGCGGTGGGGGTGGCTCCTTCACGAGCACGGACCCGCGGCAGATCGAGACCGCCGTCGCGACGCACCTGAGTCATGGCACCACGACGATGCACGCCAGCCTGGTCTCCGCGGAGTACGCCACCCTGGTCACCCAGATCGAGTCGCTCATCCCCTACGTCGATTCCGGTGCGATCGCCGGGATCCACCTCGAGGGACCGTGGATCTCGCGGGACTACTGCGGTGCCCATGACCCTCGGACACTACGTCCGCCGGAGCCTGCGGAGGTGCGCCGCATCCTCGACGCCGGTCAAGGGCGCATCCGGATGGTCACCATCGCCCCGGAGCTCCCGGGCGCCATCGAGGCGATTCACACGATCGTGCGCGCCGGAGCCATTGCCGCGGTCGGTCACACTGCCGCCGACGGTGATGTCACACGGGCGGCGATCGATGCGGGGGCGACTGTCGCGACGCACATTTTCAATGCCATGCCCCCGCTCTTTCATCGCGACGTCGGTCCCGTGGGGGTTCTTCTCTCCGACTCCCGCGTGACCTGCGAGGTGATCTCCGACGGCGCACATCTTGATCCGGAGGTCGTCGCGCTGGCGCTATCGGCAGCAGGCGGCCGGGGGGCACTGGTCACCGATGCGATGTCCGCCGCTGGTGCGGGCGACGGCACCTATCGCATCGGCGCACTCGATGTCGTCGTACGCGACGGAGTCGCTCGCCTCCGCGACGGCGACAGCCTCGCCGGTAGCACGCTGCTCATGGATTCAGCGTGGCGGCGAGCCGTGCGGATGGCGGATCGCTCGCCGAGCGAGGCGAGTCGTGCCGCATCGCTAGCGCCCGCGCGTGCGATGGGCCTCACTGACCGCGGCTTGCTCAGGGTGGGGCAGCGTGCGGACCTTGTCGTACTCGACGATGCACTTGCGGTTGCGCGCGTCATGCGCGCGGGAGACTGGGTTCAGTGACTAGTGACTACGCGTCGGGATCGGTCAGCGCACCGAGGTCACCCGCGGGTGGCACAGTGTGCTCGACACGCAGCGCCGCCCCCATCGCCCCGCCGAGATCGCCGAGCGCAGCACTGAGCACCTGGGGTGCCTTCTCCGGCAGGATCAGGTGGGGCAGCATCTCGTCGCGGATGCGATCGGCGAAGGGTGCTCCAAGTCGCGTGCCCAGTCCTCCACCGATGACGACCGCCTCGATGTCGAGCAGATTCACGGCGCTCGCTGCCGCCAGACCGAGTGCCCAGATGGCGCGATCGATCAGGTGCACCGCGAGGTGATCGTCCTTCGCCAGCGCCTTCGCCCAGACGCCACTCGACATCCGGGTCCGGCCCTTCTTCTCCATGATCGTGATGAGGTTGCTGTGCTTGCCCTTGGCGATGCGGCGCCGTGCCTCGGCCTCCATCGCCGCGCGGCCGGCGTACGCCTCGAGGCATCCCTTGCGCCCGCAGGGGCAGGGGGCTCCGTCGGGCTCGACGACCATGTGACCGACCTCGCCAGCCGCACCGCGACCAAGCCAGAGCTCGTCGTGGATGACGATGCCGCCACCGACCCCTGTGCCGCAGAAGATGCCGAGCATCGAGGAGTAGGGGCGTCCGGCTCCGAGGCGCGATTCCGCCATGACGCCCACCTGCACGTCGTTGGCGAGTTCGATGGGCACTCCCAGTGCTGTGCGCAATGGCGCAGCGACCTCGATCGTGCCCAGCCAGTCGGGGAGGTTCCCCGCGTGGCTGACCGTGCCGGCATCGTGGTCGATCTGGCCGGGTGAGCCCACGCCGACGCCTAGGAGATCCGACTGCGCGGCTCCCGCATCGTCACGCGCCGCGCGCACTGACTCGACGATGGCGTCCAGGACACCGGCCGGGCCACGGTCCTGCGGTGTCGGCAGTCGGCACTGACTCAGCACAGTGCCGTCGGGGTCGACGATGACCGTCTGGATCTTGGTCCCCCCGAGGTCGACCCCGGCACGCAGCATCAGCGTGACCCCTTCCCGGGCCAGTGCCCGCCGTTGGCCCAGTAGCCCTGGATCTCCTCGAGCTCGCGACCCTTCGTCTCCGGCGCCAAGCGCCAGACGAAGAACCAGGCAAGCACGGCGAGGATAGCGAAGACCCCGAAGGACCACGAACCGCCGATGGCATTGAGCACGGTGAGGAAGAACTGCACGATGATGATGTTGGCCAGCAGATCTGCGCCGAGCATGGCGCTCGAGCCATACCCACGCAGACGTGCCGGGAAGCTCTCACTCGAGTAGACCCACACCAACGCGCCGAATCCGAAGACAAAGCCCACATTGATTCCGGCAAGGCCTACGAATCCCAGCACGGTCTGGAGGGTCGTGAACGTCGCACCCTGTTGCGTCGCGAAGACGACCGCCATGAGCAGTTGCGACGCGATCATGATGGAGATGCCGGTGAGCAGGATCGGTCGGCGCCCCCACCGGTCGACGACTCCCATCGACGCCAATACGGCCACGAGGGCGATGCATTGGACCAGGGTCGACATGAGGATCGACGCGGTCTTGGTCGTGACGCCCATCGCCTCGAAGATCCGAGGTCCGTAGGCCACGGTGGCGTTGATGCCGGTGATCTGGATGAAGAAGCCGAGGCCGACGACGAACACCGTCGCCCGCAGGTAGGGCCTACGGACCATCTCACGCAGTCGCCCGGCGCTGGCCTGACCTGAGGATGCGGCGAGTCTGGCGAGCTCGGCGTCGATGTCGGCGCCGGGGTCGACGCGTGACAGCGATGCGCGGGCTTCGTCGAGACGCCCCTTCATCGCGAGGTAGCGCGCGGTCTCGGGTAGCCGCAGGAGCGCCGGGATGAGAATGATGGCGGGCACGGCGGCAAGGCCGAGCATGAGGCGCCAGTTGATGGTTTCCGCGAGACCGCTGAGCGCCAATGCCGCGAGGTAGCCGATGATCAGTCCCACGACGGCCGCCACCTGGTACGCGACGAGCGTGGCTCCGCGGATTCGGGCGGGGACGGATTCGGCCACGAAGATCGGGACAGCGACGAGCGAGATGCCGATGGCGACGCCCAGGAGCAGGCGCGAGACGCCGAGCATGACGGGGGTCAGTGCAAGAGCGCTCGCGAGACAGAAGGCGACGTAGCCGACGGCGACCGCGACGATAGTCGGCTTGCGGCCGAACCGATTGATGATGAAGCCCGCGAGGAGGACTCCGATGAGTTCGCCGTAGATAGTGGCCGTGACGATCGTCTCGACCGAGGAATCGTCGTTGTTCAGGCCGAAGAAGTCCTGGAAGTACAGCTGAGCACCGGCGACATTGGACCCGTCGTAGCCATAGATGACGCCGAGGGTCGCGGCACTGAGGGCGACGGTCCAGGCTGAGCGTGGGATGCGCGCCGCATCGGTCATCGTGCCCCCTTCCGGGGGCAGGTTAGTGACGGCGACGCGGCCCCTGGTGCTCTTCCGTGAAGTCTGCTCAGGGCCTTATGGGGCTGCGGGGCTCTCGGTCTCCTCCGTGGATTCCGCCGCTGTGCTCGCGGTCGGGGACGGCGAGCATCCGGGTCCGCTCGGCGATGGCGAGGGTGCAGCGAGCGCGGCATCAACTTCGGATTGCGGCGCGACTGCGGTGTACGCCGCACCGAGAACCGTGTCGATGGTTGCGTCCTTGCGTCCATCATCGACGAGTTCTGCGCCCGGCAGGTAGAAGGCCATGAGTCGTGCCGCCTGCTCGCCGGATGGGCCGTGACGGATCTCGGCCACGCCGGTGATCGTCTTGGCGAGGGGATCGTTGTCGATCACGCCGATGAGGAATCCACGCACCTGCAACTCCTCGGCCGTAGAAGCGGCGAGGCCGGTGCGGTCGGTGGCGTTGTAGACGTTGGTCGTGACCTGGGCCGGACTAGGCAGTCCAGCACCCGGCGTCACGGTGACGGTGACGCAGGGCTCGGGCTCGGGAGCCGAGGTCGTCGAGCCGTTGGTCGGCTGGGTGGTGCTGCTGGCATCCGAGGCGCCGGACCCCTGAATGATCCGAGAGAGTCCGTAGCCCGCGCCGAAGAGGATGACCATGCCGATGACGACGAGGACGACGGCGACGACGGGGCTCTGCCTCCGGCGGTGACGTGCACTCGGTCGTGGACCGCCGCTGGGAACGCTCATCGAGCCCGTCCTCCTGGAGAGATCGCCTCGAGGTGCTCGGTGCACCTCGCACGGTGGCGTAAGTCTAGGTCGGTGAATGCCGGGAGTCGTGGCGCGACGCGGCGCATGACCGAACCGTGATGTTGGCCGACCGCACGGGCCGCACTCTGATCGGCTTGGGTACCCTCAGCGACGGAGGATTCGCCTAGTGGCCTAGGGCGCACGCTTGGAAAGCGTGTTGGGAGCAATCCCTCAGGGGTTCAAATCCCCTATCCTCCGCGCTCGCCGGAAGCCCGGTCGATCACCGTGTCGGCCGGGCTTTCGCTTGGGCCGGGCCGTCCGCCAGCACCCGGCGGCCGGTCGGGCGCATAGACTCCTGTCGACCCCCCGCATGGCGTCACCCTGCTGAATCCCCCAGGGCCGGAAGGCAGCAAGGGCAGGTGGGCTCTGACGGGTGTGCGGGGGGTCCCCATCGTCATAGCGCCGGACTAGGGTGACCGGGTGTCCACGGCCCTGTATCGCACCTACCGACCCGGCCGGCTGGCCGATGTCGTGGGCCAGGAGCATGTGACGGAGCCGCTCTCGCGGGCCCTGACCAACGACCGCGTGCATCACGCCTACCTGCTCTCGGGCCCGAGGGGCTGCGGCAAGACCTCGACCGCACGCATCCTGGCCCGCTCGCTCAATTGCGAGCAGGGACCGACCCCCGAGCCCTGCGGCACCTGCCGCAGCTGCATCGATCTCGCCCCCAATGGGCCCGGATCGATCGATGTGATCGAGCTCGATGCGGCCAGTCACGGCGGTGTCGATGACACCCGCGAACTCCGGGAGCGCGCGATGTTCGCCCCCGTCGCCTCGCGCTACAAGGTCTACATCGTCGACGAGGCGCACATGGTCACCAATGCAGGCTTCAATGCCTTGCTCAAGCTCGTTGAGGAGCCGCCCGATCACGTCCGCTTCATCTTTGCGACCACGGAAGCCGACAAGGTCATCCCGACGATCCGGTCGCGGACGTTCAACTACGCCTTCCGCCTAGTGCCGACGCGCATTCTCCAGCAGCATCTTGCCCACGTCTGCGAGGAGGAGGGCGTGGCCGCCGACCCAACGGCGCTTGCGCTCGTGGCCCGCAGCGCGGCAGGCAGCGTCCGCGACGCCCTGTCCATCCTCGGTCAGTTGATCTCCGGGTCGGGTCCAGAAGGGCTGACCCACGACCTTGTTGCCGCCCAACTTGGAGTCACTGATCAAGCGCTGGTGGACGACACGATCGATGCGATTGCCACGGGTGAGGGTGCGCGCCTCTTCGCCGTGATTGATCGCGTCATCGACGCGGGCCACGATCCGCGGCGCTTCGCGACCGA
>JBEAQC010000017.1:0-11824 GCA_041164085.1 Actinomycetota bacterium | reverse complement strand
AGTGAGGATGCGGTCATCGCCGCTCTGCGGGTGGCTCGCGATGCCGGACGCACCGTCATCGTCGTAGCCCATCGGCCCGCGGTCGTCGATGCCGCCGATGTCGTCGTGCACGTCGGGAGCGTGCCGAGTCCGACACGCGAGGCCAACCGGGTCACGACGCTGAGTCGCACCTCGATGACGACGAGGGATTTCTGATGCGGCAGATGTGGCGTGCGATGAGCCTGCAGCGCGGACGCCTGGCAGCCGCTGCCCTCTTCGGGGTGATCGCTGCTGCGAGCACGGTTGCTCTCCTGGGCACCTCGGGGTGGTTGATCTCCTACGCCGCTGAGTTGCCGCCGGTGCTCTCGCTCTCGGTCGCCGCGGTCATGGTGAGATCCTTTGCCCTGAGCCGATCCGTCTTCCGCTACCTCGAGCGACTCGTCGGCCACGACGCGGCGTTCCGTGGGCTCACTGAGCTCCGCGTGCGGATCTACGACCGCCTCGAGCGCCTGGCCCCCGCCGGCCTGATGAGATTCGGTCGCGGAGACCTGCTCGCGCGCCTCGTCGCCGATGTCGATGCCGCCCTGGACCTGCCGCTTCGGGTGGTGCTGCCCTGGGTGCAGGCCGCCCTGGTCTCGGCAGCCACCGTGGCCTTTCTCGCATGGCTCGTGCCGGGTGCAGGTCTGGCTCTCGGTGTCGTGCTCGTCATCGGACTGGTCGTGGTGCCGTGGCTGGTTGCGCGATTGGCAACGCGGACTGAGCGGCGCCTGGCACCCACCCGCGGAGCCCTCAGCGCCAGCGTGGTCACGAGCCTTGACGGTGCGGCGGACCTGCTCGCCTTCGGTGCCGTCGATGCTGCCTTGGCCGACATCGACCGCAGGGACGCTCAGTTGACCGCGGTCGCGCGACGTGAGTCAGCGGGCCTCGGCCTCGGGGCGGGACTGAGTACGGCCCTGCAAGGTGCCGCCGTGGTGGCATGCCTGGTCGCGGCGATCCCCGTGGTGACCGAGGGCCGCATTGGCCCGGCGTGGCTGGCGGTCGCGGCACTGCTCCCCCTGGCGGTCTACGACATCGTGGCGACGCTTCCGGCGTCGGCACTCGCCTATCAGCGCGTGAGGGGATCGGCCGCACGTCTCAACGAGGTCCTCGACTCACCGGATCCCGTGCACGATCCACGCGATCCCGTCCCCCTGCCGCATCCGCCAACTCCTCTGGCGTGCCGTGGTCTCGTCGCCGCCTGGACGGACGAGCCGGTGTTGCGAGGCATCGATCTCGATGTCTCCAGCGGAGAGCGCGTCGCCATCGTCGGCCCGAGCGGCGCAGGCAAGTCGACGCTGGCCATGGTGGTGATGCGCTTCCTGGGCTACGACGGCGATGTCAGCCTCGATGGCCGCCAGCTCCGAGAGATCGATGGGGACGCGGTGCGCGAGGAGGTTGGCCTGCTCACCCAGGATGCGCACGTCTTCGACACCACGGTGCGCGAGAACCTCCATCTCGGTGACCCGCACGCGAGTGACGACGAACTGCGCGCTGTGTTGGCCCGCGTCGGCCTCGCTGGCTGGCTCACCCATCTGCCGCGAGGCCTGGACGCCGACCTCGGACCCCATGGGGCATCCATCTCGGGCGGTGAGCGCCAGCGCCTCGCCCTCGCCCGACTGCTCCTCGCGGAGCGGAGCCTGCTCGTGCTCGACGAGCCCACCGAGCACCTCGATCCGCTCGCCGCGGATGAACTCACCGATGATCTGCTCGCCGTGACGGCTGGCCGCTCGACCCTGCTCATCACCCATCGGCTGCGGGGACTGGATCGCGTCGATCGCATCGTGGTGCTCATCGCGGGACAGGTGCGCGCGGTCGGAACCCACGCGGAACTCGTCGCCCAGGGCGGTTGGTACGCCGAGCGCTGGCGCTCCGAGCAGGAGCGGGGGGACCTCGCTGCCCTCATGGCGACGATCCCGGCCGGCACCGCCCTCGTGCGCTGACCGTGATGTGACCGATCCTGTGCCGCCACGGCAGACCCCCTTGACACGGGCACGTAGTGTGGGCGACATCCCGTACATGTGATGCAGGACCGATCCTGAGGAGTCACCATGCCGCGCATTGGTCGCGCAGTCGCCCGCACCGCCGTCATCGCTGGGACCGCCACCGCGGTCAGCGGCCACGTCTCCCAGAAGCAGGCGGACAAGCAGGCCGACAAGGAAGCCGGTCAGCAGGCCGCCACCGCACCTGCGGCCGAGCCCGAGGTCGATGCCGTCGCAGAGATCGAGCGTCTCGGTGCCCTCAAGGACAAGGGCCTGCTCACCGACGAGGAGTTCGCGGCTGCCAAGGCCAAGATCCTCGGCATCTGATCCTCGGCCGACGTCGACCGGTGACTAGGCCGGTGACTCGGTGGGTTCTGGGGTCGGCGTCGGCTCAGGCGTCGGCGTCGGCTCAGGCGTCGGCTCAGGCGTCGGCGTCGGCGTCGGCGGCGAGATCGCCACGACGAGGGTGACGACCGCGCCCTTCTCCGCGTTGGTTCCCGCCGGCGGATCCTGCTCTAGGACCACGCCCTGCGGGACAGTCTCGGACTCGCGGTAGACCACATTGGCCTGGAAGCCCGCCGCGGAGAGGGCCCCGCGGGCGACCTCCTCGGTCTGGCCGACCACCGAGGGGACGGCCTGGCGCCCGGTCGAGATGACGATGTCGATCTTGCTGCCCACGTCGACCGATGAGCCCTCGAGCGGTGATTGGGACAGCACGTAGCCGGCCGGCTGCGCGGCATCCTGCTCCGTGACGCGACCTAGTTGCAGTTTGGCGTCGGCGAGCGCGACCTCGGCATCACTCACCGACGTGAGGCCGATGAGCGGCGGGACGATGGTCTTCTCCTTGCCGGCGCTAATCGTGACGTTGACCGCCTGGCCCTCCTCGAGCTGCTCACCCGGCGTGGGCTGCTGGCCGATGATCGTGTCGACGGGCTTGCCGGAGACCTCCGGTGTCTGCGAACCGAGCACGAGTCCCTGTCGCTCGAGCACCGACTCGGCCTGGGCCACGGTCAGGCCGCTGAGGTCCGGGACGGCCACGGTGTTGGCCGATGACCGATTGAGCACGAGCGCGCCACCGAGGATGACCAGCCCGATCAGTGCGAGTACGCCGATGGTCATCGCCGCGGCGAATCCAGCACCGCGTTGGGCACGTCGACCCCGCGGCGGCTCGGTGTCAATCGCGTAGACCTCGGTCGGCTGAACCACATCGAGGCGCTGCGTGGCATCAGAGACAACCATCGGCACCGCCGCTGTCATCTGCGCGGACACCGGTGCGCCCATGGCGGCGCGTTCCACGTCTGCGCGGAAGTCCGCGGCAGTCTGATAACGGTCGTCCGGGCTCTTGGCGAGGGAGCGCATGACCACGCCGTCGACATCGCGCGGGACCTCGGGATCGACCTGCGACGGAGGCATCGCCTGCTCGCTCACGTGCTGATAGGCGATGGACACGGGTGAGTCGCCGGTGAAGGGCGGCTTGCCTGTGAGCAACTCGTAGAGCAGGACGCCGGTGGAGTAGATATCGCTGCGTGAGTCGACGATCTCTCCACGCGCCTGCTCGGGGGAGAGGTACTGCGCGGTGCCCATGACGGTCTGGGCGGAGGTCATGGTGTGCCCGGAGTCGTTGATCGCCCGGGCGATGCCGAAGTCCATCACCTTGACGTCACCGGTGCGCGTGAGCATGACGTTGGCCGGCTTGATGTCGCGGTGGATGATGCCGTGGCGATGCGCGTAGTCGAGCGCGCTGAGGGTGCCCGCCGTGATCTCCAGGGAGCGCTCGGGCAGGAGCCGGCGCCCGCTCGAGAGGAGCTGCCTGAGCGTCATGCCATCGACGTACTCCATGACGATGTAGGGCACGACGGTCGACTCGGTGCCATCGATGAGGATGTCCTCACCGGTGTCGTAGACAGCGACGATGTTGGGATGGTTGAGCGAGGCGGACGACTGGGCCTCGCGGCGGAAGCGGGCCTGGAAGGCGGGATCGCGGGCGAGGTCGGGGCGCAGGATCTTGATGGCGACACGACGGCCGAGCCGGGTGTCGGTCGCCTCCCACACCTCGGCCATGCCGCCTCGACCGATGACGGCCACGAGCTCATAGCGGTCGCCGAGAGTGCGGCCCACGCCGGGGTCCTGCGTCACGCCTACCTCCTGAGCTCCGTTATCCCTGACGTCCTAGTGTCCCAGTGAGTTCCCTTTCAGCGCAGCGCCGCCTCGATCACGGCGCGTGCGATGGGGCCGGCGAGGGCACCTCCGCTGAGTTCGGTCTGGCCCCCATCCTCCACGACGACAGCCACCGCGATGCTCGGATTGGTCGCGGGTGCCATGGCCACCATCCACGAGATCGGCTGCTCCCCGTCACGACCGGTCTGGGCCGTGCCGGTCTTGGCGCCGACGCGCACGGGGTTGCCTGAGCCATCGACCACCCCGGCAAGCACCCCTGCGGTGCCCTCCTCGACGACCGCGACCATCATCTGCTGCATTTGCGCGGCCTGCTCCGGTGACAGCGCGGTCTGGAAGATCCGTGGATCGGCGGTGCGCAGGATCGTCAGATCCGGGGCGCGGATCTCCTGGACGAGATAGGGCTCCATCACGACACCGCCGTTGCCGATGCCGGCGACGACCATGGCCATCTGCATGGCGGTGGCTCGCACGTCGAACTGCCCGATGGCACTGATGGCCGTTTGCGGCTCGTCGGGATTCTCGGGGAATCGTGACGTGGCCGCGCGCAGGGGCGTCTCGAACTTGTAGTCGAAGCCGAAGAGTTCGGCCTGCTCACGCAGAGCGTCGGCCCCGAGCTCATTGCCCAGCCAGGCGAACGCGGTGTTGCACGACACGGCCAGGGCCTGCTCGAGGGTGATCTCGCCACCAGGGGCGCACTCCTCCCCGGTCCAATTGCGCAGCGTTCGCTCCGACAGCGGCAGGTCGTACTCCGCCGGCCCAGGGAGCACCGAGTCCATGGTGAAGCGTCCGGAGGCCAGAGCCGCGGCGGCGGTGACGAGTTTGAACGTTGAGCCCGGGGGATTGAGCGCGACGATCGGCCGATTAATGAGCGGCTGCTCGGGATCCTCCAGCAGCGCCTCGTAGTAGTCGCGAATGGAGGCGGGGTCGTGGGACGACAGGATGTTGGGATCGAAACTGGGCGACTGCACCTGCGCGAGGATGCGTCCGGTCGATGGCTCAAGGGCGAAGACCGCTCCACGCGTGCCGGCGATGCCCGCCCACGCGGCAGCCTGGACTGCTGGATCGATCGTCGTGGTGACCGCACCACCGCGCGGCTGTGCGCCCGCGACAAGTTGCTGCAGGCGGTCGACGAAGAAGAGGTCCGATGAGCCGGACAGCACGCCGTTCTCAGTGCGCTCCAGCCCCGTGGCGCCGTACACGATGGAGTAGAAGCCCGTCACAGACGCGTACTGCTCACCCTCCGGATAGACACGGAGCCACTTCAGCGCACCCTTCGTCTCCTCGGACAGGGCGACGGCCTCGGGGCCGGTGAGGATCGGCCCGCGCTGGCGCCCGTATTCGTCGAGGATGACGCGCTGATTGTCGGCGCGTGCGCGCAAGTCGTCGCTGCGGAATACCTGGATGAAGGTGACGTTGGCGAGCAACGCGACGAGAAGGATGGCGAGGACGAGCCCGATACGCCGGATTGCCCGGGTCATCGCCGCACCACCTGCGTCTCGGTGGCGTCCGGACGAGGCGCGGCGGGCGCTGGACGTCGGGCGCGGTTGGAGATCACGAGCAGAATCGCGATGATCACCCAGTTGGCGACCAGCGAAGACCCGCCGTAGGACAGGAAGGGTGTCGTCAGTCCGGTGAGCGGGATGAGTCGCGTGATTCCGCCGACGATGACGAAGACCTGCAGGGCCAGGGTGATCGACAGGCCCGCGGCGAGGAGCTGCCCGAAGGGATCGCGCACGGCGACGGCCGTGCGCAGGCCGCGCTCAATGAGCACGGCGTAGAGGAGCAGGATCCCGATCGCCCCGGTCAGTCCGAGCTCCTCGCCGAGTCCAGCGAGGATGAAGTCGGTGTTGGCAAAGGGCACGAGCTCGGGATAGCCGCGGCCGAGCCCGGTGCCGAAGAGGCCGCCGTTGGCGAAGCCGTAGAGGGACTGCACGATCTGGTAGCCGCCGGTGTCGGAGTAGGCGAAGGGATCGAGCCAGATCTGCACGCGGGTGCGGACGTGTCCGAAGAGCATGTAGGCGAAGATCGAGCCGGCCGAGAAGAGCACGAAGCCGAGGACCAGCCAGGACCACCGCTGCGTCGCGATGTAGAGCATCGCCACGAAGAGGCCGAAGAAGAGCAGTGAGGTGCCGAGATCGCGCTCGAAGACGAGCACACCCAGCGAGAGCACCCAGACGATGAGGATCGGCCCAAGGTCGCGGGCACGCGGCAGGGGTACGCCGAGGACTCGGGTGCGCACGAGCGCGAGTGAGTCGCGCGTGACGACCAGGTAGCCGGCGAAGAAGATCGTGAGCAGGATCTTGGCCGCCTCTGCCGGCTGGAAGGTGAAACCTGCCACGCGAACCCACAGGGTCGCTCCGTTGACCGTCGCTCCGATGACGGGTGCGAGGGGCAGCAGGAGCAGGATCACACCGAGGAGGCCGGCGGTGTAGGTATAGCGCTGAAGTACGCGGTGGTCGCGGAGCACGAGCAGGACGAGGACGAAGAGCAGGACGGCGACGGCGTACCAGGTGAGTTGGTTGTAGACGTCGGGCGTCGGGATGGGGTTGTCGTTGCGCTCGGCGCGCTGAGCAGCGGCGACATCGAGGCGATAGATCATGACCAGGCCGAGGATCGTGAGCAACGTCGCGATCGGGAGCAGGAAGGGGTCGGCGTACGGCGTGCGCCAGCGCACCATGATGTGGGCGATGAGGGCGAGGACGCCCACGACGGCGGCGGTGATCCAGAAGCGCGGGTGCAGTCCCTCGCCGCTGGACCACGCGACCTGCTGCGTGCCCAGGACACCGATGCCCCAGGCAAGGAGGAGGAGCACGAGCTCGAGGTTGCGCCGCGTGCGTTGGCGCGGGGGGGCGTCGGCCGGGGCGCTCACGGTGTCATCCCGGCTGGCGACGGACAGTAGGCAGGGCGCGGAATGGTGAGGCAGGCGCGGTCACGGAGCCCGGCGACGATCGCATCGGCGCCTGCTTGTCCCTGGGCCGAGATCCCGTTGGTCACCAACCCTGCTTCGAGCGGCGGGAGGTCGGCGACCGGGATGTCGGTGACGGCGACGCGGGTGGACAGGGCGGGGAAGGTGCTCACTCCCTGGAACACCGCGACGGACCCCTCGCTCACGCCGACGTACCACTGGGATCTCACCCACGCGCCTCCGGCGAGCGCGACGGCCGCGAATGCGAGGAGCGCGACACCGACGACTCCGATCGTCCAGGCGACGATGCGGCGGCGCCGTGACCACGGCACTCGGGTGCGCGTCGGCGGGTCGGCGATGACCATGGGGAGTTCCGAGGTCGGCGGCCCACCCTCGGGCGCGGGAGGCAGATCCGGCGCATTGGGGTCCACCTGAGCGTCATCGGGGAAGTGCACCCGCGGCAGCCGTGCGCGCACGCGTGGCTCCCCCGCGGCGCCCACGACAACCGGGGGCGCGGTCGCGCCCGTGTCCTCGACCACGTGTGCGACGACGACCGTGACGTTGTCCGGCGCACCGCGTGAGAGAGCGAGGTCGACAAGCTCCGTGACGCACACGGTCGGCTCACGCGATCCGAGGATCGCGGTGATCTCATCGTGGCTGACGAGCCCGTGCAGTCCGTCGCTGCAGAGGAGGTAGCGATCTGCGATCCGCGCCTCCCGGACTGAGAGGTCCGGCTCGGCTACCTGGACGCCGTCGAGGGCGCGCATGAGCAGATTGCGGCGAGGGTGAGTGCTCGCCTCCTCCTCGGTGATCCGGCCGGCATCGACAAGCGTCTGGACGTAGGTGTGATCGTGGGTGATCTGGCTCAACTCGCCGTCGCGCAGGAGGTAGGCGCGCGAGTCACCCACGTGGACGACCGCGATGCGCGCGCCGTCGCCATCGGGAAGCCAATAGAGCGCGGTGACCGTGGTGCCCATACCGGCGAGTTCAGGACTGTCGGTGACCACGAGGCCGATGGTGGCTCCGGCGCCTTCGACCGCCCCGGCCAGTCGCGTCAGCGCCTCGCCCTGATCGTGGGGCTCGTCGGAGATTTCGGCGAGCGTGGCGACGGCGGTCGCACTCGCGAGTTCGCCACCGGCGTGACCGCCCATGCCATCAGCCACGATGAGGAGCCGTGGGTCCGCATAGCCTGAGTCCTCGTTGCCCTGGCGGACTTGACCCACATCGGAGCGCGCGGCGTAGTGCAATGCGAGCACGCCATTCACCTCTGCAGCTGCAGGGTCGTGCGCCCGATGCGAAGCGGCACACCGGGCGGCAGGACTGTCGGTGAGGTGATGCGCGTGCGGTCGATCCACGTGCCGTTGGTGGATCCGAGGTCCTCCACGATCCAGCCGTCGTCACCCGGATAGACGCGGGCGTGACGACTAGAGGCGTAGTCGTCATCGATGACCAGCGTGGAGTCCGGTGCGCGCCCGATGGTGACCTGGGCGGTGCCGAGTGGGATCACGGTGTTGGCAAGTGGACCCTCGATCACGGTGAGTGATGGGCCCGTCTTGGAGTGGCGTGACGCCTTCGGCGGCTTTGGGGCCTTCGCTGGCTTTGCTGCCTTGGCCGGGCGTGATGAGGATCGGGTGGTGGCGGGCTTGGCCTCGCGTGGCTGGACGAGATCTCGTCTGAGGGCGATGACCGTGATGATGATGAAGAGCCACAGCGCGCCGAGGAACGCCAGCCGCAGCAGCGTCAGGGCGAACTCCGTCACCGCGTCATCCTGTCCGGTAGGTGATCGACGTCGTCCCGATCACGATGACCGATCCGTCAACGAGGGCAGCCTGGCCGACTCGGGTCCCGTCGATCGTCGTGCCGTTGGTGGATCCGAGGTCACGCGCGACGGCGGGAGTGCCCAGCACGACCTCGCAGTGGCTGCGGGAGACACCGGGGTCTTCGATGCGCACGTCTGCCTCGTTACCGCGCCCGAGTCGCGTGACAGCCCGGACGAGTGGGTACGCCGTGCCCCCGATCTCGAGGTAGGGCTGTCCGGGAAGCGCATCCGCGGCAGCGGCCGACGTCACGGCAGCACGTGCCTCGGAGTGGACACGGAAGATGCCGGTGTCGAGGGTGTCGTCGAGCGTGAGCTTGACCTCTGCGGGGCCGAGTAGCGAGTAGCCCTGCTCGGCGGCGTACTCGGTCACCACGGTCCCGAGCTCACCCTGGAGCGCATCGCGGTAGACGCTCAGTCGCTCATCGTCGTGCGGTGATAGGTCGATGGTGAAGATGTTGGGGGTGACAGTGCGGCCCCGGGCGACGATTGCCGCGCGATCATCCATTTCCTTTTGGAGCGCGGCGGCGAGTTCGACGGGCTGGACCTCGGACTTGAATGCCTTGGCGAAGGCGCCATTGACGATGCGGTCGAGGCGGTCTTCGAAGCGGTCTAGGAGGCCCACCACTGAATGGTACGGCTCGCCCTAGCGTGGACCTCGGATCCGGGGGATGAAGCCGCTCACATGGTCGGCGTAGTCGAACCACGCCACCCCGTGGCGCTCCGCCAGGAGGCGGTCTTCCCAGAAGGCCTTTGCGTAGAAGAAGACGGCCAGAGCCGCCCACAGCACGACCTGCCAGATCGATCCCACGGCGAGTGCGAAGCCAAGAGCGGCGACGAGGATGCCGACGTAGATCGGGTGTCGCACCACCGCGTAGATGCCGCTGGTGCGCAGAGCCGCGCCCTCCTGGGGGACGGGCGTCGGCGTGAGTGCCGTGCCGAGACCCAGCAGCGCGATGAGGAAGACCGCCAGGCCCGCCACCATCAAGAGGATGCCGAGGATGTCGAGCAGGTCAGGTGGCGCGAGCAGGCTGCGGCGCTTGGGTAGAAGGACGAAGAGGATGAGCATCAGGGCCTGCGCCGCGACGAGGGCCCAGCCGATGCGCCGGTTGCGCTGATCGGTATCGATCGGCGCGCCGCCCTCGTCCTCCACGCGGCCCATTGTCTCCTACGGCACCGACGTTCTCAGCGCGTGGCCTCAGCCTGAGCGAGTGTGCGCAGATGGATCTCCATCATTCCCTCGTTCGACAGGCGCGGGTCGTGGCTTGGTGTGCCCGACAGGACAGCGTCGAGATATCGGCGGTCGGCATCCAGTCGCGTCATCGGCTCGAATGTTGGGCGGCCATGTCCGGGCACGAGGACATCGCATCGGGCGACCACGGGGGCGAGGCGATCGAGTCCGTCGAGGTAGAGGGACAGATCCGGCTCATCCGCGTCGGGATACGGCAGCTCGATGTCGCTGAGCATGTCGCCTGCGATCAGCACGCGTGCATCGGCGATTTCCACGGCCAGGTGGCCCCGGGCGTGGGCGTCGTGCTGGTGCAGGACGATCTCCCTGTCGCCGAGACGCAGGCTCATGTCCGCTACCGGCGTGATGCGCCCTGCGATGGCGACGAGATCATCAGGAATGTCCCCGATGAGGGGCTGGATCAGATCGCTGCGCGAGCACTGCCACTGCGCGGCTGCCCACTCGCTCGACCACCGGGGCACGTCGCCGAGGTCGTGGTGCCACAGGACATGGTCGTAGTGAAGGTGCGTCGCGAGTCCTGCGACGCATGTAGCCCCGAGGTGGCGGATGAGCGGACGAATCCCCGCGAGTTCATCGGCGTCCCATGCAGGATCGATGACGAGGGCATCGGGACCGCTCGTGATGACTGTCGATGTCGTGGTGTAGCGGCGAGATGCCATGACGTGGACGCCGGGTGCGACCTCCTGCGCTGCGCGCGCGTTCACTGGACGCTCGAGATGGCGTCGAGCGCGTCCAGATCTTCGGACGACAGGCGTAGCGCCAGGCTCGCCATGAGCGCGGGCACCTGCTCGAGGCGTGACGCAGACGCAACCGGTGCGGCGACCGCTTTGCGTGTGAGCAGCCAGGCCAGTGCCACGGTGGCAAGTGCAGTGTGGTGCCGATCGGCGATCTCACCGACGACATCGAGGATCGCCTCATTGCGCGGCGTGATGAACGGTGACACGTGGCGAGCACGCGGGGCGGCGCCCGGATCGACAGCGGCGTACTTGCCCGTGAGGAAGCCGGCGGCCAGCGGCCAGAAGGGAAGGCACGCGAGGCCTTCGCGCTCACAGACATCCTGGAGGGGTCCCTCGAACTCATCGCGCACGACGAGGCTGTACTGCGGCTGCACCGCGCAGAATCGAGCGAGTCCGAGGTCATCGGCGACGCGCAAAGCCTCACCCAGCCGATCCGCGGAGTAGTTGGAGGCGGCAATGGCTCGCACTCGACCGTCCTCGACAAGGTCGGTGAGCGTGCGCAGGGTCTCCTCGAGCGGGGTATGCGGATCGTCGATATGGCAGTAATAGAGGTCGATGTAGTCGGTCTGCAGCCGCTCGAGGGAGCCCTCGATGCCGTCAAGGATCTGCGCGCGCGTGAGTCCGTAGTTGCCGGGGAACTTGCCGACCTTCGTGCACAGGACCACATCGCTGCGATTGCGACGGGCCTTCAGCCAGCGACCCACGATCTCCTCCGACTCACCTCCCCTGCATCCCGGTGCCCAATGCGGGTACGAGTTAGCGAGGTCGATTGCGTTTCCACCGTCAGCGACGTAGCCATCGAGGATCGCGTACGACGCCTGTTCATCCGCTGTCCAGCCGAAGACATTTCCTCCGAGGATGAGCCGCGAGACGGTGAGCGCGGACGTGCCGAGGGGTACGTGATCGAGGTGTGGCACGTCAACATCCTAGGTATGTCGCGAC
>JBEAQC010000016.1:0-51846 GCA_041164085.1 Actinomycetota bacterium | reverse complement strand
CGTCGATCACCGATGCGGAGGGAGGCTCCACGGTCCCGGGGTACTCCTGGATCTGCGCATCTGCGATGTCGTAGGCCGAACGTGTCGCGTTGATATTGCGCTCGATGTAAGGCTGCTCGCGAACGAGCTCACTCGGGCGCACCTGGAACTGCTGGACGATCGCCGGGTAGACCCCGCCGACGAGGATCGAGGTGAGGATGAGCAGGCCCAGTCCGATCAGCGGGATCACCCAGTTGCGCACGATCATGTTGACGATGAAGAGCACCGCGGTGATGAGCGCGACAAAGGTGAGGATCTGCAGCGCCGGCAGAACTGCATTGACGTCGGTGTATTTCATCCCCGTGAAGCCCTGAACCAGCGACTCGCTCTTGATCATCAGACCGAACCGGTCCAGCCAGTAGGCAACCGCCTTGAGAAGCAGGAGTACGGCGATGAGCCCGGACAGGTGCACCTGTGCGGCGGTGCTCACGCGATCACCCGGGGGCTGCAGTCGCAGGCCGCCGTAGAGATAGTGCGCCGCGACAGCGAGTCCGATGGCCAGGATGATCGCGGAGAAGGCAAATCCGAGGACGAAGCGCAAGAACGGGTACGTGAACGTGTAGAAGCCGATGTCGAGACCGAACTGCGGATCCGTGATGCCGAAGTCGGTGGCATTGCGCCAGCGCAGGAATGTCGACCACTCGCTCGCGGCCGAGATGCCGGCGAGGAGACCGATGAGGGCTGCAATGCCGAGGGTGATGAGGAGTCGGAAGGGCTCCAGCGCCATGCGGTAGCGCTCGAGGCTGGATTGCTCCGGGGTGAGGGGCGGAGCGGTGGGCCGGAATCGATAGGCGATCCAGAGAGTGCCGGCGAGGACCACCGCCATCGTGAGGCCGAAGGAGCCGAAGAGGGCCAGGCGCGTGGTCAGTGTGACAGTGAAGACCTCGGTCTCGCCGACGGAGTCGAACCACAGCCAGTCGGTGTAGAAGCCCGTGAAGATGACGAAGCCGATGACGATGACGGCGAGGACAATGATCGTCGGGAGCAGGACCCGGCCGCGGCCGGCGGCGACGGTCGTCGGTGAGGCCATTCCAGCAACTTACGTCACATCGCGTCGGTTCACACAGCGGGGCAGGCCGGGAGTGACCCTCCGGAGCGCCAGGCGGAGAGGGCATCCAGGGCGCCCTGCAGGCTGGTCACCGGGACCACCGTCAGTCCGTCGGGGATGTGGCCGGCCGCCTCCTCGCAGTGCACCTCGGGCATGAGGAACAGCGTGGCACCCGCTCCCCGGGCTCCTGCGAGCTTCTGCCGGATGCCGCCGATGGCGCCGACCGTCCCGGCGGAATCGATCGTGCCCGTCCCGGCGACGTGACCACCGCCGGTCAGGTCGTCCGGCGTGAGCTTGTCCACGATCGCGAGTGCGAACATCATGCCTGCGCTCGGGCCCCCGATGTCCTCGAGCGTGAAGGTGATCGGGAACTCCGCGCGGTAGTTGATCCCCACCGTGATGCCGACGTAGGGCACACCGGGCTCGTCGGGCTTCTCAGCCGAGACGACGTCCACTGTCGTCTCGACGCCATCGCGCACGACGGTGAAGGCGAGAGGGGTGCCGATGGGCTCACCGCGCACCGCCTCCACAACATCGTTCGGCGAGTTCACCGGACGACCATCGATCGCCGTGATCACCTCGCCCGCATCCAGCACGCCGAATGCCGGAGTGCCCTCGACGACAGCGGTGACAACGACGTCCTCGATGATCGGCTCACCGATGGCGTTGAGGGCGGCCGCGATGGCATTGGACTGGGACGTCGAGAAGAGCACAGCGTTGCGCTGCTGCACCTCCTCTGTCGTCTCATCATCCCCGTACAGCAACTCGCGCGGCAGGACCGCACGATCGGGGTCCACCCAGGCCGCGATCGCGCCGAAGACGGTCAGGGGACTGCGCGGCTCACCCTCCTCGCGGATCGTGGTCATGTCGAGGGCACCCGAGACGGGGTACGTCGTCGTGTCGCTGATCTCCACGAGCGGCACTCCGTCGACGTCACCGATCGTGTTGAAGGTCGGTCCCGGCGACAAGATGATGAACGGCACCGGCAGCAGAGCGGCGATGGCGATGAGGGCGACCAGCACGAGGCCGGACAGCGACGCGATGAGAGCCCGATGACCGGGTCGGCGCCGACCGGGCAGATCAGGCGCGCTCACGCGGGATGGCGGCGGTCGGCAGGACGCCGGGAGCGACCGGGTCGCGCCGCAGGCTGACCGGCCGGACGACGACGACGCTCACTGGCCGAGGGCTCCGCCGGGAGCGGCCTGCGCATCGCCGCGCGAAAGCGCGCCATGTCCCCGACGGTCTCGTGGGTGTCCGCAGCACGGCGGGGCCGGCTGCGCGCCGCAGCCCAGGCGAGGGCGACGAGCGTCGCTGCAAGGGGGATGAGCCACCACAGCAATGCGGACATGGGCCCTCCTCTCCCTCGCGTCTCGGACCGTGACGTCCGGGGCAAGGGTACGCCCTCAGCGATCGGGGTGCTCTCGGAGAGGGCCCCGCGCCCAGGGCGGCGTACCGTGGGGGGATGAGCGGCTCACTCCCCTTCGGTTTCGGCTTGCCCGATGAGGGCTCGGGCGGCCCCGGCTTCGACATGAGCCAACTCGGCGCCATGCTCCAGCACCTGGGCAGACTCCTCGAGTCCGGAGGCGACGGGGCAGTCAACTGGGACCTCGCCAAGGACACGGCCCGGCAGGCCATCGTGCAGGCTGGAGATCCGGCCGTGAGCGACGCGGAACGCCGCGAGGTGACCTCCTCCGTCGAACTCGCACAGGTCTGGCTGGATCCGGCATGCACCTTCCCGGCATCGACCGCGGCCGGGGATGCCTGGAGCAGGTCCGAGTGGTTAGAGGCGACGTATCCCGCGTGGCAGCGCATCGTCACACCCATTGCCGAGCATGTGCAGTCCGTCATGTCCTCGATGCCCGCTCCGGGTGAGCTCCCGCCCGAGTTGGCCGCGATGCTCCCCGAGGGCACGCCGCCGGAGACGCTCGCCATGATGGCGCCGCTCATGGGGATGGCGCGACAACTCGGCTCGGCGATGTTCGGGATGCAGATGGGCCAGGCGCTTGCGGCACTCGCCGGCGAGGTGGTCGGCGTGAGTGACATCGGCATCCCGCTCACCTCGGATGCTCGTCCCGCACTCCTGCCGCGCAATGTTGCCGCGTTCGGCGACGGACTCGATGTGCCCGCTCAGGATGTGCGCCTCTATTTGGCACTGCGCGAGTGCGCCCACCAGCGACTCTTCGCCCACGTCCCGTGGCTCGCTCCCCGGCTCGAGGGAGCCATCGACGCCTACGCCCGCGGCATCCGGATGGATCCAGAGCGGATGAACGAAGCGATGCAGGGCATCGACCCTTCGGCCCTGCAGGATCCCGAGCGCCTGCGCGAGCTCATGGGATCTGATCTCTTCGCGCTGAGCGAATCCGAGGAGCAGCAGGCTGCCCTCCGACGCCTCGAGACGCTCCTCGCGCTCATTGAGGGCTGGGTGGACGACGTGGTCACCGCGGCGTGCGCCTCGACCCTTCCCTCTGCGGACCGCCTTGGCGAGGCGATCCGTCGACGCCGTGCGTCCGGAGGCCCAGCCGAGCGAACCTTCGCCTCGCTCGTCGGCCTCGAGATGCGCCCGCGAGCCCTGCGGGAAGCGTCCAGCCTGTGGCGCCAACTGCGCGAGGAGCGCGGCATCGACGGTCGAGACGCGCTGTGGGCGCATCCCGACCTGCTGCCGACCGCTGACGACCTCACCGATCCCTCCGCCTTCCTCGCGGGCGATCCGCTCGCTGGGTTCGACGTCGGAGATGACGTCGGCGAACCGCGGGCGACCGGGGACGAACGCTCCGATGACAACGACGCCTGATCCACCGATGACCGCACGTTCCAGCGCGCCCGGAGGTGCCGCCCACTCGGATGCGCTCCGGGTCCTCGCGCGTTGGCAGCCGCCGTCCGCGAGCCAGGAAGCCCTCCGCCGCGATTACCTCGAATTCCTGGACGCGCACCCGGACGCGACGCGCCGCTCCCATCGGCATGGGCATCTCACCGGGAGCGCCCTGGTGGTCGACCCGTCACGTGAAGCGGTGCTGCTCACCCTGCATCCGCTCGTCGGTCGATGGCTCCAACTCGGCGGCCACATCGAGGACGACGACGCGAGCCTGCGCGACGCCGCACGACGTGAAGCGGTCGAGGAGGGCGGCATCACCGACATATCTGTCGATCCGGATCCGATGCGACTCGATCGACACCGCGTGCGCTGCCGCGACGGCCGCGGCGGCATGACTGAACTCCACCACCTCGACGTGCAATTCCTTGCGCTCGCTCCCGATGGTGCGGTCGAGCGCATGTCGTCGGAGTCGCTCGAACTGCGCTGGTGGCCGTGGGCATCCCTGCCCGAGGGCACCGACGCGTCGGTGCGCGCGCTCGTTGCCTCGGCCCGGACTCGACTGGGTGCCTAGGGGCTCCCGGGGAATCTTTGGTCCACAGGCGGTGGATGACAGCGCCCCACGTCAGGGGCCGCGAACTGGTCCCATCGGTGCGGAGATCCACAGGGTTGTCCACGGCTGCTCCCCAGGGAGAAGCCCCGTCGTCCCCAGGTCCTCCCCAGGTCCACCCACAGGACCGTTTGACGGCCACGTCCGCCATCCCTACCTTCGCTGCCACAGCCCCCGGGATAACGGGCCGTGCACGCAAGGGGAAGGCGCGCACGGTCAAGCGCCCCGGGGGCTTCCCCATATCCGTGCGGCGTAGCCCGGCCAGCCGGCAGAGCCGCCTCTGTCGGGTTGCTCCCCCATGCCATGACCGGTTGAAATACCCCTAAATCGGGCAATCTGGTCACGACACGGGCTGTCTGCCCGGATCGGTCCCCCCATAGGCCCCGTGGCTGCCCTAGGGTGGCGACGCCGCCCCCTAGGGGGCTGGCCCCCGCCAGGGGGGCCGCGTGAGGCCAGGCCTCACATGGACGAGACGAGGAGGACGGCCCATGGCCGAGTCGTACACGGGTGAGGCGTACTGCGTGAAGTGCAAGGAGAAGCGTGAGTTCACCGGCAACGTCGAGGAGACGAATGGTCGGCGCTTCGCCAAGGGCATCTGCCCGGTCTGCGGGACCAAGGTGACCCGCATCCTGGGCAAGGCCTGATCATCCCAACAGGGGCGGCCATGTCGCCCCACCAGGCAGCCCGACAGAGGCGGCTCAGCCGACTCGCCGGGCCAGCCCGACAGAGGCGGCTCTGCCGACTCGCCGGGCTCAACCGCCGAAGGATCGCCTCGTGAGCGACGATCCGCACGGCACCGCACACGTCATCGACGGCGTCGACGGCCCTGGGCTCGTCGGCGCCGTCGAGCGTTTGGTGGCCGTGCCATCCATGGGGGGCACCGACGCGGAGCTCGACGCCCAAGATCACATCTCCCGCGAGTGGGCCGCGCTCGGCCTCGAGGTCGATGCCTGGGATATCGACGTCGACGCGATGCTGGCCGAACCCGACTTCCCGGGGATGGAGGTCGATCGCACGAGCGCCCGAGGCGTCGTGGCGCGCATCCCAGGCGCCGGAGACGGGCCGACCCTGCTCCTGCTCGGCCACACGGACGTCGTGCCGCCCGGTGACCGCTCCGCCTGGTCAGGTGACCCCTTCCGTCCCGATGTGCGCGGCGATCGACTCATCGGACGTGGCGCCTGCGATATGAAAGCTGGCACCGCGGCCATCACCTACGCCGCGCGAGCCCTGCGTGACAGCGGCGTACGCCTGGCCGGTGACGTCATCGTGGCCGCGGTCTCCGGCGAGGAGGACGGGGGTCTGGGCACCTATGCCTTGCTCAAGCACGGGATCACCGCCGACGCCTGCGTGCTGCCCGAGCCGACGAGCCTGGACCTGGTCCCCGCCAACGGCGGTGCACTCACCTTCCGCTTGCGCATCCGGGGGCGCGCGACGCATGCATCACGGCGAACCGAGGGAGTCAGCGCCATCGACAAACTCCTGCCGGTGCTCGAGCAACTCCGACTACTCGAGGCGCGACGCAACGACAACGTCGACCCCCTCATGCAGCGCTGGCCCATCGCCTATCCCTTGTCCATCGGGACCATCCACGCGGGCGATTGGGCATCGACCGTCCCCGACCTCCTCATCGCCGAGGGGCGTCTTGGCGTCGCGCTGGGCGAGACCCCCGCTCAGGCTCGCGCCGATCTCGAGCGCACCCTCGCTGCGCTCTGTGATGCCGACCCATGGTTTGTCGAGCATCCCGTCGACGTCGAGTGGTGGGGCGGGCAATTCGCCTCGGGCCGCACCGACCCGGAGCACCCGCTCGTCCGCGGGCTCGGTGACACCGCGACGCGCGTGCTCGGGCGCAGCCCCGAGGTGTACGCCGCGCCGTACGGATCCGACCTGCGCCTCCTCGTAGGCGCCGGCATCCCCACCGTCCACTTCGGCCCGGGAGAGAGCGCCGCAGCGCATGCCCCTGCTGAGTGGGTCGACCTGCGGGAGACGATCGCGTGCGCCCAGATCCTCGCGGCGTACGCCATCGATTTCTGCGGTCGCGCGACGTCGTAGCCCGTCGAGTCGGCAGAGCCGCCTCTGTTGGGCTAGTCCGCCATCGACGTGCGCAAGCGACACGGCGTCGACTCCTGCACCGGATGCCCTGTGGATGACCCCCGCCAGCAGCGGCCGGTTCATGCGACGCTCCCCGGGTGCAACCCCAGCAGCGACCGTGGGTCCGAGACGACGTGCCGATCGTGTGGCGGTCGGACACCTGCGTCGAGATGGGCTGGCCGCCCCGTCAGGCGCGCGTCGACGGCGTCGACCACCCCCACGTCGCATGGCTCGTGTCCCTTAAGGGCGAGCGGACTCTCGAAAAGGCCCTCGATGCGGGGCGGGCGACGGGCCTGCAGTCGCGGCTCATGAAGCGGCTGGTGCGCGTCGGCGAGCACTGCGGCCTCGTCGATGACTCCTCCGGCTTGCCCACGTCACTGCGTCAAGCGACGCTCACCCGGCGTGATCGCCTGGCGGCGGACATCGCGGCGGCCCGCCACCTCCACGGCCCGGACGGACGCCACATCATCGACCGTCGCCAAGCGGCACAGGTGGCGGTGCAGGGGGATTCTCAACTCGCCGAGGTCGTCGCCCTCATCCTCACCTCCGCGGGAGTGGGACGCGTGCTCCGCGCGCATCCCACGCGCTCAACCTCACGACGACTACGTCGCACCGCGACTCAACACACCTGCGTCGTCCTCTGCGACGCGGCCCACCCCGATGCCGCATCCGACACCGATGCGATGACCCTCGACATCCCCCACCTGGTGGTGACGGCCGCCGGTGCCCGGGCTGTCATCGGCCCTTTCGTGATCCCCGGGCACAGCTCCTGCCTGCGCTGCCGAGACCTGCATCTGGCAGATGCCGATGCCACGTGGCCACGCGCCGCCGTGCAGTGGTCGGCACGCAAGCCCGCCGTCACCTCCACCGTGCTGGCCCATGTCGCGGGTGCGTGGGCAGCGCTGCAGGTGCTCGCCCTGCTCGATGCCGCTCCCGGCCCACCGTCTTTGCCGACGATCAACGGCGCCCTCACCATCACCCTCCCCGATGGGCAGCCCACTCATGAGCCACGTCCAGCGCATGCCCTGTGCGGATGTCGGTGGCCCCGCACGGGCACCGGGGTCAGCGCCTGATCACGACTCCCCCGCGGTCGCCTGTCGGGCAGCCGCGAGGAGGGCGAGCAGATCATCGCCGTATCGATCGACCTTGTCCGGACCGATGCCACTGATGGCCAGCAGCTCGTCGACATCCTGGGGCAGCAACTCAGCCAGCGCCTCCATGGTCGCGTCCGTGAAGACGACATACGCGGGGACCTCACGCTCGCGGGCCCGCTCCAGTCGCCAGGCGCGTAGTTGATCGATGGTCGCCTCATGCGCCGTCGGCGGGCAGGTGCGGCAGCGCACGCGGGCACGCTCGGCGCCCGTGACGAGACTGCGCCCGCACGAACGGCAGGCGGCGGGTCCCTGGCGCGTAGAGGCGCGCGATGCCCGTCCCCGTCGCACGCTCCCACGCCCGGCATCCCCGAGAGCCGCGCTGGCGGGATCGAGCGCTTCGAGGAATCTGCTGCGCTGCCGTGTGGCTCGCCCCCCGGGCTGCCGCGATCGAGACCAGGTCAGCAGCAGATGACGCTTGGCGCGCGTCACCGCGACGTAGAAAAGGCGACGCTCCTCCTCGATCGCCTGGGGTGTCTGCGACTGTGCGTGGGGCAACCCGCCTTCCACGCAGCCGGCGACGATGACAGCGCTCCACTCCAGGCCCTTGGCCGCGTGGATGGTTGCGAGGGTGACGCCGCGAGCGACGGGTGCGTGCTGGGCGGCGGCGCGGCGGTCCAATTCGGCGACCAGGCTCGCGAGGTCGCCTCCCTGGGCACCGTGGGATGACGCGAGATCGACGATCGAGGCCAGGGACTCCCATCGCTCTCGCACGGCGCCGGATGTGCGAGGTGGTTCCGCGCTCCAGCCCATCACGCTCAGCACCGATGCCGCCTGCGCCCCGAGGTCCTCACCGACGGCTTCGCCAGCGCGCGCAGCGCCGCGCATGCGGGTGATCGCCTCACGCACCTCACGCCTCTCGAAGAACCTCTCACCGCCCCTGAGGACGAGAGGAATCCCCTGAGCCGACAGCGCTTCCTCGAAAGCAGGCATCAGCGCATTGATGCGCACGAGGATGGCAATGTCCTCGGCCGGCACCCCCTCGGCGATGAGCGACGCGACATGGTCGGCAACAGCCGAGGCCTCGGCGACTTCATCGTCGAAGTCGCGAATTCGGGGATCGGGCCCAGAGCCGCACTGCGACACGAGTGGTGCGGTGTCGAGGCTCGCTTCAGCGATCACCGCGTTGGCCAGGGCAACAATCGGCTCCGTGCTGCGGTAGTCGCGGACGAGGCGCACCTGGGTCGCGTCCGGGAATCGCCGTGGGAAATCGCGGAGGAATCGGTCGGTGGCACCGGCGAACGAGTAGATCGTCTGAGCGGCATCACCGACCACGCATACGTCTGCGCGATCCCCCAGCCACAGCTCCAGCAGACGGTGCTGGAGCGGGCTGACGTCCTGGAACTCATCGACGGTGAACCAGCGATAGGCGGCTCTGACCTCGTCGAGGATGTCGGGCCGCTCGCCCAGGAGGGCCACCGTGGTGAGCAGTACGTCGTCGAAGTCCATGAGGTGTCGATCGGCCTTGATGTCGTCGTAGGCGGCGAAGACGCGGGCGACCTCGGTCGGCGCTACCGGCGGCGTGCGCTGGCTCGACTCGGCGGGGTAACGAGCAGGATCCACCTCGACCTGCTTAGCCCACGCGATCTCCGCAATCAGATCGCGCACCGTCGCGCTATCGGAGGGTACGCCGCAGCGGACCGCCGCCTCGGCGACGATGGGAGCCACGCGACCGAGGACGTCGTGCGGCTGGCCACCGATGGCGCGCGGCCAGAAGTGCCGCAACTGCCGCAGTGCAGCGGAATGGAAGGTGCGGACCTGCAGGCCCTCGACGCCAAGGCGCATCAGCCTGTCGCGCATCTCCCCCGCCGCCCGCGTCGTGAAGGTGACAGCGAGCCCCCGGCGCGGATCGTGGGCGCCGACGCGGACGGCGTGAGCGATCCGGTACGTCACCGCTCGGGTCTTGCCCGTCCCTGCACCAGCCCAGACCACGACCGGACCCTCGACGGACTCCGCCACCGCGCGCTGCTCAGGGTCGAGCTCATCGAGCAGGCCGGTCTCCACGGCGACATCGTTGCACTGGGGTCCGACGCCCGGGCCGCCGTGGGTCGATGCGACCCGGACCGGCCCGACGTTGCCGGACCCCCGTCCCCGCGAGAGGATCCGCCCATGTCGATCACGATGTACACCACCGCCTGGTGCGGCTTCTGCCACCGGCTCAAGGCCCAACTCGGCCGGGAGGGCATCGAGGTCACCGAGGTCGACATCGAGCGAGATCCGGACGCGGCGGCATTCGTCGAGGGGGTCAACGGTGGCAACCAGACCGTGCCCACGCTGCTGTTCGACGACGGCACGACCATGACCAACCCATCACTCGGTCAGGTCAAGGCGAAACTCGGGGCCTAGTCGGCTACGGCCGGATCCAGTCGCCGCGCAGCGGCTCGCCGAACCACCTCTCGATGAGCCTGCGCGCGATCGAGACGGCGGGCGGAAGTGCAACCGTTCCTTCCTCGCACGCAGTGGCGAGCTCAGCTCGACTGAACCAACGGGCCTCGACGATCTCTTCGCCATCGACAGTGATCTCGGTGTCCGACGTCCACGCGTGATAGCCGAGCATGAGCGAGCAGGGGAAGGGCCACGGTTGGCTGCCGAGGTAGGCCATGTCCCCCACCTTCACTCCGGCCTCTTCTTCGATTTCGCGTCGCACGGCTGACTCGGCGGACTCCCCTGATTCGACGAACCCGGCCAGGGTCGAGAACCACTGCGGCTGCCATGTGCCCTGACGACCGAGCAGCGCCCGATCGTCGGGATCGATGACCAGGACGATGACGGCGGGATCTGTGCGCGGATAGTGCTCGCTGCCATCGCTGGGGCAGCGTCGGATCCACCCGGCCTGCGCCGGTCGCGTCGCATCGCCGCACCGAGCACACCGCGGGTGCGCTCGGTGCCAGTTGTCCAGGGCGATGGCCGTGGTGGCCAGGGCGACGTCATCACCGGCGAGTTCTGCGCCGACCTCGCGAAGGCCGGCACTCGCACCCGGCACGGGCATGCGCGCGCCAAACCAGGTGCGGCCGCCTGAATCGATGCCGAGGAGCATCGTCTCCGCATTCGAAGGCACATCCGCGGTCGAGATGGCTCGGACGCGCTCACCTGACTCGTCGATCGCGACCTGCCCCTCATGAACCGGCAGGACGAGGGTCGAGGCATCTGCCCATGCCTGGGAGATCCACCGATCATCAGTGCGTCGTTCAGCACTGCGATCGATGCCGCCGCGCGCCAACGCAAGATCGGCGAGGAGGGCGCGGTCCGACATCTGCTGCGGCATGGCCCGAGGGTAGTCGGCCCCATGCGTGCGACGATGGGGCCTCAGCGACGCCACGGATGCGATGGGAGAGGTGAGGATGGCGGTATTCATCCGGCAGTTGACCGGCATCCGCTTCGTCGCCGCCTTCTGGGTGCTGCTCTACCACCTTCAGGATCCCCTTGATCGGATCGGGCTGATGGATATCCCGGTCTTCAGCGAGGTCGTTCGCGTGGGACGACTCGGCGTCGATCTCTTCTTCGCGCTTTCCGGCTTCATCATCACCCACACCTACCTCACGCGCATGGGGTCGCGCCTCGCGATCGGAGCGGCGGCAAGCTTCTGGTGGCTGCGGCTCGCGCGCATCTACCCCGTGCACCTGGTCATGCTCAATGTGGCCGGCATCGCGGTGGTCGCTCAAGCGTGGATCACCGGCGTCAATAAGGACCGCCCGTGGCTCAATCCCTGGGACTACATCGCCAATCTGCTGCTCATCCAGGAGTGGGGTCCCCACCCGGACCGCGGGTGGAATGTCGTCGCCTGGTCGCTCTCCATGGAGTGGCTGGCGTATCTGATCTTCCCCGTGCTCGTGCTGCTGCTCTACGCCCTCCATCGCAAGGTGCCGACGTGGGTGCTCGTCATCGCCTGGTGGGTTGCCCTCGCCCCCCTGCTGTGGCGCGGCAGCCTCACGATTGACCCTTACTACACGGAGCTGTGGGGTTCGGTGATCCGCGTCCTCACCGAATTCACCGCGGGTGCGATCACCTATCTCATCGTCCTGCGCCTGATCCCCCAGGGCGCGAGCGATCCTTCGACGCGCGTGGAGCGCGGCGCCACCATCGTCTCGGTGCTCATGCCGCTGCTGGTCGTCGCGGGAGCGGTCTTCCTGGGCAACTGGACGACGGCACAGTCACCGATCACCCTGAGCGATCCGGATGCCGAGCCGCTGCCGCCGTACTTCCATCTCTGGCTCGTGCCGCCCCTCATCGTCTGGATCGGAGCCCTGGCCCTGTCGCGCCGCGGACAGGCCCGCTGGCTCGGCACGGACACCCTGATCCTGGGAGGCGTGGTCTCGTACTCGCTCTACATGACGCACCTGGTGTGGTTCGGCGTATGGCGCGCGGGAATGAACGCGATCGGCATCGAGTCTGGCCCCATCTACGCGCTGTCTGTCGTCCTCGCGATCGCAGGAGCCTTCGTGATCGCTTGGCTCATGTGGCGCATCGTCGAAGAACCATGCCGACGCTGGATGCGCAGGCTCGCGGGGGCTCGTGCGATCGCCCCGGAGGAGACGACCGCGGATCCGGAGGCGAGGCGCGAGGTCACCGACCGCTGAGATCCTCGCCGTTGAGGATGGCTTCGACGTCGTCTCGGTCAAGCAGTCGCGCCGGGAGGATCACCTCGCCGGTGCGCACCATCACGAACGCCGCGGAGACCCGATCGAGCGGCATGCCTGAGATCTCCGCCCAGGCCAGCCGATAGATCGCCAATTGCACATCGCTCAGACTGCCGCGCCCCCCGGACTTCCAGTCGATCACCTCTACGCCACCGTCGGACGTCGCGAAGACCGCGTCGATACGACCGCGTACGACGCGTCCCCCGAGGGCAAGGGCGAACGGCTCCTCAACCGCCAGGGGCGCGCGAGCAGCGTAGGGAGTGCGACGGAATGCCTCGCGTAACTCAGCGAGCCGCATGTCGGTGTCGAGGTCATCTGCAGCGTCGAGCTCCTCGAGGTCGAAGAGCGTCTGCACGGCGTACTGGCCCTCGATCCACGCATGGATATCGGTGCCGAGCCTCGCCGCCGGATGAGGCTCGCGTGGCATGGGCCGGGCAAGGTCGAGTGCAAAGGCCTCGGGATCATGTGCGAGTCGGATGAGAGCTGTGGTGGACAGGTCGTCGGGCACCTGGACCGCCAACGGCGCGCGCAGCCGGCGAGCTTCGTCCAGCAGTGCTGCGATGTCCGCGTCCCACGTCGCGATGATGGCCTGCACGGCAGCGTCGTCGACGTGCGCAGGCGCTTCGGCACGTGATCGGGCGGCATGCACAGCGGCCGCAACCTCGACCAGGGCCCGCAAGCGCCCGGAATCGGCAGTCGGCGGCCAGGGCACGGCGATGTCCTGCAACGCGGGATTGACCGCACCGTCGGCAGGCTCGGGGACCCACACGGCCACGTGTCCGCCATGGCCGTCGCACCAGTCCCGGATCTCCTCGAGAAACGGGCCGGGCCCGCGCGTCTTCACCTGAGCCGGCCCCCACCAGTGACCACTCACGGTGAGTGAGCGCTCGGCGCGCGTGAGGGCGACGTAGGCGAGCCGGCGTTCCTCAAGTAGGTCAGTCGCCACACTCATATCGACGAAGGCATCGTGGGCGGATGCGGTGGGCGACGCACTGCGATCAGGGAACGCCGCGAGGGGTGCAGGCGCGTCGGGGTGGAGCTCCCAGGGCACGACCGCTGCGCTCTTGGGCCATCGACTGCGCCCCTGGCCACTCGGGAAGACCGAATCGGCCATCGCGGGAATGACGACGTGCGCGAACTCCAGGCCCTTGGCGCGATGCACCGTCATGAGGAGCACCGCGTCCCCGGACGGGATCTCATCGCGCTTCGGGGATTCGTCGTAGTGCTCGGCCTCGCGCAAACGGGCGAGGAACGCGCTCAACCCTGACGGCGCACGCCGCGTCATGCGCGCGGCCAACTCACGGAAGTCGGCGAGTGCGCGCGCGTTGTCGGCTGCCTGCGGTCCGATGCCCGCCTCGACGCCGAGGCCAGTCGTGCGCAGGACACGCGACACGATGTCGACGCAGGGCTCGTCGAGGTGACGGCGCAGGCGACGGATCTCGTCGACCAGGCGAGTGAGTCGCTCCAGCGCCGGGGCGGACAGTCCGGGTGGTGGTTCCCCGCGCGCCGCACGCGCCACGGCCGCTTCGATGGCTTCGGCCAGGCTGGGTCGGTCCACCGGATCACTGCCGAGCACGGCCTGGCGCAACGAGGCGTCGAGGGAGCGATCCTGCGCGGGATTGCGGTGATCGCTCAATGTGCCGAGCGCCGCGAGATCCCGGGGGCCGATGCGCCACCTCGGACCGGCGAGCAGGCGGACGAGCGCCGGGTCGGAGGCGGGGTCGTCGAGCACCTCGAGCATGGCTCGCAACTCGGCGACGACCGGCACCTGAAGAAGTCCCGCCGCACCGACAAGTCGCGTCGGGACGCCACGCTCGCGCAGGGCCGCGTCGATGTCCACCAGGGTCGCGGCCGTGCGAGCCAGCACGGCTATCCCGGACCAACCACCGTGGCGGTCATGCAGCTCCGCCACCCGATCGCACACCCATGACACCTCATCCGCGTAGGTCTCGTGGAGCGCGACGACAACCTCTCCCGCGCCTCGATCGGTGACGCCGCTGCGCAGGGGTTCAACCCCAGGATGCACGGACCGCAGCGGAGCGGCGACGTCATTGGCGAGCGCCAGGATGCGTGGCGCGGATCGCCGATTGTCGACGAGCGGATAGCGCGGCGCCGGACCGGCGTTGCCGGCCCGCGGAAAGTGCTGCGGGAAGTGGTCGATGTTGGCCACGCTCGCGCCACGCCATTCGTAGATCGCCTGGCAGGGATCGCCCACGGCCGTCACGGGGTGACCATCCGCGAAGATCTCCTGCAGTAGGACACGCTGCGCCGCCGACGTGTCCTGATACTCGTCGAGCAGGACAAAGGGATAGCGGGCCCGCAGTTCGGAACGAACCTCCCGGGATGTGCGAACGATCCGCAGTGCCAGGCGGACCTGGTCGGCGAAGTCGATGACGTGATCGGCCAGCTTGGCTTGACGGAACTCGGAGACGAGTCCGCACAGGGCCGCGCGCACGCGCGCAGTCTGGAGCATCTCGTCACCGATCTTCTGGCGCGCTGGAAGAGCTGCGAGCCAGCCAATGAGATCGATCGAGTGCTCAAGGGCACGATCGGGCTCGAGATCGAGTTCGGCCAGGGCGTCGTCGAAGGCGAGCAACGACTCCACGACCGAGGAGGGCGCCTTGCCCAACTCAGCCAACGGCAGCGACGTGGAGCGCACGACCTGCGCGGCCAGCGCCTGCCGGGCGCCGTCAGCCAGGACCTCGGCGTCGGGCTCCAGGCCGAGGCGCACTCCGTGGTCGCGCAGCAGGCGGCTCGCGAAGGAGTGGTAGGTCGAGATGGCCGGCTCCACGGCCCCGGAGTCGACGAGACCATCCGGCAGCAGCCCCGCCCGATCGGCGCGCATGAGCAGGCGTCGCGTCCGCCCGAGCAACTCCCCGGCCGCCTTGGTCGTGAAGGTCAGGCCCAGCACCTCATCGGGCATCGCCTGGCCATCGAGCACGAGCCACACCACGCGGGCAGACATCACCGTTGTCTTGCCCGATCCGGCTCCTGCGACGATGGCCGCGGGCTCGGCGGGACTGCTCACCGCCGCCCACTGCTCGTCGCTCAGCGGATGCTCGAGCACGGATTCGATGGCGGCACGGGACGCACTCATGGGAGCACCGACCTCCCCGCGGCCTGGGCAGGGCACAGGAGAGTGAAGGGACAGGTACGGCACTCCGAGCAGACGACTGCGGGGAACTCCTCGCTGCGCACGCGGGTGACCGCCGACGTGATCTCATCGATGAGCCAGGCTGGATCCTCACCGAGGCTCGGCTGCTCCTGCACGCGCGGGACGCCCGGGGCTGCCTTCGTCTCGGCTCGCAATTGGACCAGCGAAGCACCCGCAACAGCGGGCTGCTCGACAAGGTCGCCGAGGGCGCCATGCTGCACGGCGAGTTGATACATGCCCAGTTGGACGTCCTCCGCGACGGCACGCGCGCTGGGGAGGGTGCGCGCGGTCTTGAAGTCGACGAGGTGGACTCGTCCGTCGGAGTCGATCTCGACACGATCGATAGCGCCCGCAACGGTGATTGCGGCGTCCACATCATCGTCGCTCTGCGCGGCGCGCAAGGGAATCGAGACGGTGAAAGTGTGCTCCACGGCTACGGCGGAGTCCGCGTCGCGAAGGTACGTGCAGAGCCGGAGCAGTGCTGCCTCCACATCCGATCGCTCGGCCACGGCCTCCCACGGCGCATCGAAGGCCAACTCCGACCAGACGCGATCGATCTGCCCCATCATGACGGCGGCATCGATGGGGATATCGCCACGGGCGGCGTGCTCCGCCATGGCGTGGACCAGGCTTCCGATCGCCAGCGCCTTGCCGCGAGGGCCCTCGGCACGCACCACGCGAGACAGGAACCATCGCAGCGGGCACTTTTGCAAGGTGGCGAGTCCGGATCCGGACAGGGTCACGGATCGATCAGGTGCCCGCACCGGCGCCATGCCGGGGCTTGGATCGGCAACACCCCACCACACGGCAGGGTCGGCCCGCGGGACGAGGGGGATGCCGTTGTCGTCACACGTGTCAGCGAGGATCGCCAGTCGGTCGATGGCTGCTGCGCGCAATGACCGCGGTGCGGAGGGATCCTCAGCGATCGTGCGTAGTCGCGACACCATGCCGTCCAGGCTGAGCGGCCGGGGCGGACGGCCGGGTCTGTGGATGGACTCGACACCAAGATCGTCGACGAATCGACTGGGCTGATCGGTGTCGGACGTCACGACCGCGACGGCCAGGCTGTCGCGCGCTCGTGATACCGCGAGGGCAAAGAGCCTGCGCTCCTGCGACATGCGCTCGATCGCAGCATCGCGCAGCGCTCCTGCGACATCACTCGGGCCATCACCGCTCACGACGGCTTCCCATTCGTGGATCCGAAGGGCCGACGACGAGCCCAGGCTGGGTGGCCACGTGCCCTCCTGCGCTCCAATCACGATCACATGAGGCCAGGATCGCCCCACGGACACGTGCGCGGTCATCAAGGCGACCGCTGGAGTCGCTGGCGCGGCCGCCGTCACACGTTCGGCCGCCACGCGCTGACCGCTGAGTGCAGCCAGCAGGCCCCGGATGCCGACCACCCCGGCGTAGCGATCACTCAACCGCTCGGCCGTGGCGAAGAGCGCGATCACGGCGTCGAGGTCGTGACCACTCGCGAGGTGGCCGCCGAGCGCCGCGCGGCGAAGTCGCTCGGGCCAGGACCAACCCTCGTCATCGGGGAGTGCCTGGCTCCATATGCGCCACAGGACCTGCGCCGGAGCCTGGTCGCCGTCGGCGTGTGCGCGGACGTCAGCGAGCATGCGACCCAAGGCGACGACCCGATCCCTCACGGTGGCAGCACCACCCTCGACATCCAGTCCGGCGTCCTCGCCCCGGATGGTGTCCACGAGCAGGTCTCGCACGAGCCGCGAGCCGGAAGGTGGTGCGTCGCCGTCATCGCGCGCTCGGTGCGCTGCGCGAAGCGCACGGGCAAGGAGGCGCACCTGGGCGGCATCGAGTGCCAGCAGCGGTCCCGTGATGAGTTCGAGTGCGTCCCGATCCGACAGGTCACCGGGACTAATCGCCGCTGCGACGGCGCTGAGGAGTGTCGCGACCGCTGCCTCTTCCTGAAGCGGGATGTCGGAAGCAGCCACAGTCACCGGAACCCCCGCGACCATCAGGGCCCGCCGCAGGCTCTCGAGATGCTCCGTCGACCGGGCGATCACTGCCATGTCATCCCATGCCACCCCCGAGGAGAGGTGGAGGCGCCGCAGGTCGTCGGCGACCCATGCGGCGAGGTCCGCCCACGTATCGTGCGACAGCGCGGTCACCGTGCCGAAGGTGATGCTCTCCGCAGCTTGGGGCTGACGGTAGGCGCGAAGGTCGTCGGCAGCGAGTCCGGGCAGCGCCGGCTGGCGCCGCACGGTGTCATAGGCCTCGCGGAGCTGACCGCCGCCCGCGTAGTAGCGATCCAGCACAATGACGTGCGCACGCGCCTCCTCGATGAGACGCAATGCGCCGAGCCGATCGCCTCCCCGGAAGCCGAATGCGGCGACATCAGGATCGGCGAAGACGACCGTGGATGTCGACGGACTGGTCAACGCGATGAGGAGGTGGCGCTGGAGAGCGCCGGCCTCCTGGAAGTCATCAACCCAGATGCACTCCAACTCCCCTCGCCACTGTCGAGCTGCGCCGATCGCGAGCTCCAGCAGGCGCGAGTAGTCGACGATCCCCTCGAGCGCCATCACATCGTCATCGATCTCGGCAAGGTGCCCAAGGACTTCCCAAGCCGGGACACGGGCATCGCGGCCGACCTCGGTCAGGCGCTCCGGGCCAATCCCGAGCTCGCGAGCGCGAGTGAGGACGGCGCGCAGGTCGTTGGCAAAGCCGAGCGTCGACGACGCGGCCATGAGGTCTTCAGGCCAATTCAGGGCACCATCGTCGATCGCTCCACGCAGGAGATCCCGGATGCGCGCGTCCTCCTCCGCGCCGGAGAGCAATCGCGGCATCGGGGTGTCCGGTGTGGTGGTCCGCCGCACGAGGGCATAGGCGAGTCCATGGAACGTCGTCACCGTGGGCAGGGCTGCATGCGGCAGGCGCCGGGCGAGGGCCGCACGCATGCGCTTGACGGCATCGCGGTCTCGACAGATGACGAGCATGCGCGCCGCCGGCACATCTCGCATGCGAGCAACGACGGACTCCATCAGCGTGGTCGTGCCCCCCGTTGCAGGTGAACCGAGCACGACGCAGGTGCCGGGGCCGCGCCAGTCGACCACGCGCTGCTGGGCCGGATCCAGCACGCGATGGGGGGCAGCCTGAGGGGGCGAGCGGTGCAGGATCGGCCCGGGCATGACCGACATCCCATCAGTCGCCCCTGACATGCTGACCGGGCCAGCCCGACACGAGGGGCCGTGGATGGGACGATCGGGGGATGACCGACGTGGGGGCGCGCCCCGGGGACACCCCGGCTGAGGCTGCCCCGACGACGCCTTCAGCCCCGTCGCCGGACGAGGAGACCCCCCGGCAAACCGTTGCGATCCCCCGTCCGACGAACTCGGCGGGACCCCAGTCAACCGTCGTCATCGAAGACGGTGTCATCCCCCGTCGGCTGCGCCGCCCCCTCGATCTGGCTCGTTTCCTCGTCGCCCTCGCGGCCACCGCGGCAACGGTGCTGGTCGCCTACTTCGCGACCGGCACGACCGAGGGAATCGAGGAGGACATCTCCGGCGGAGCCGCCCTCCTGCCATCCATCGTCATCCTCGCCATCAACATCATCGGCGGCATCGGCCTCATCGGCCTGCCGATTGCGGCGGCGATCAACCTCGTCATCCGCCGACGAGTCCGTCAGCTCTTCGATGCACTCGTTGGCCTCCTTCTCACCGTCACGCTGCTCACGCTCGCGTCGTACCTCGTCGAAACCTTCGGCAGTGTCCGCCTCGTCACGGCTCTCGCGGGATCGGTGGGTGGCGACACCTCGGTCACGGCGCCGATCATCGGCGGCCTGACTGCCTTCGTCACCGTCGCGCGCCTGATGAGTCGGCGCCCGTGGGACGTGCTGTCGGTGCTGGTTGTGGGATCCCTCGCCACCGTGGCGCTGCTCAGCGGGACCGCCACCGTCGCCGGGCTCCTCATCTCGTTCTTCGCGGGCTGGGGCCTGGGCCTGCTCACGCGATACACCCTGGGCACGCCCACAACCCGCCCCCTCGGCTCCCAGGTCGCCGAGACGATGGCGCGCGGCGGATACCCGCTCACGGTCCTGCGCGCCTCGCGTCAGACCGCGATCGGGCGTCGCTACGTCGCGACCACGCGCAGCGGCGAATCCCTCGAAGTGGTCGTCCTCGATCGAGACCTCGAAGGCGCCGGTCTGGCGAGCGCAGCCTGGAAGGCCCTCCGGCTCCGGGATGAGACCGGCCGTGGGGCATTCAACATGCGGCGCGAACTCGATCACGCGGCGCTGATGGCATACGCCGCTCAGGCAGCTCACGCTCCCGTGCCTCGACTGCTGCTCACGAGTGAGGTGGGCGCAGACTCGGCGTTGCTCGCCTACGACTACACCGTGGGCACGCGCTTCTGTGACCTCGACGCCGATCAGATCACCGACGATGATCTCGAGCAGGCCTGGCGGGCGATGCGCACGCTGCACGAGAGCGAGATCGCGCACCGCAGCCTGACGGCAGACAACATCCTGCGTGACCGCGAGGGCAAGGTGTGGCTGGTCGGTGAGGCCAGCGGCACAGTGGCGGCCAGCGATGTCGCTCAGCGCATCGACGTGGCCGAGTTGCTCTGCACTCTGGCGCTCATCGTCGGCGCCGATCGGGCCATCCGGACCGGCCGCCGAGTCCTCGGCGTCCCAGGCCTAGCGCGCGCACTGCCTGTGCTGCAGCCGGTGGCTCTGACGCCGACCACCCGGCGGGCCATGCGCAAGAACCGGGACCTCATGGTCCACCTGCGCGACGCACTCGTGGAGATCCGGCCCGACGGCGAGGTCGAGCAGATCAACGTCGAGCGGATCAAGCCACGCACGCTCATCATGATCGTGGTCGGCACCATTGCCGCCTACGTCCTGCTCTCCCAGCTCGCCCAGGTCGACCTCGGCGAACTCCTCACCTCGGCCTCTCTCGAGTGGCTCGCGGTCGCCGTCGTGGCGGCACTCGTCACGTACGTCGGAGCCGCCTGGTCGCTGAGCGGCTTCGTGCCCGAGCGCATCCCGCTCCATCGGACAATGCTCGCCCAGGTCGCCGGTGACTTCGCCACCCTCGTTTCGCCTCCGACCCTGGGCTCGGTTGCGATCAACATGCGCTTCCTGACGAAGGCAGGCCTGCACCCGGCGCTCGCGGGTGCAAGCGTCGGTGTATCCCAAGTCGCCGCTTTTGCTGTACACCTGCTGCTCCTGCTCGGCTTCGGCATCGCGGCCGGGACCCAGGCGGACTTCACCTTCGACCCACCGCCGTGGGCCGTCATCGCGGTGATCGCCGTCGTGACGCTCTTCTTCGCAGCGTTCGCGGTGCCACCCCTACGCCGATACGTCTTCGGTCGTGTGCGCCCGCTGCTGCGCGAGGTGATCCCCCGGCTGGTCACGGTCGCCCAGCGACCCACGAAACTCGTCGAGGGCATCGGCGGCATCGTGCTGCTCAACCTTGCCTACATCGTCGTCCTCGCGGCCTGCGTGCGCGCTTTCGATGGCGACCTCAACATCGCGGCGATCGCGGTCGTCTACCTCGCCGGCGCCACCATCGGCCAGGCCGCACCGACCCCCGGTGGCCTCGGCGCGGTGGAGGCTGCGCTCGCGGCTGGCCTCACCGCTGCGGGCCTACCCGGTGGCATCGCGGTCTCCGCCGTGCTGCTCTTCCGTCTCATCACCTTCTGGATTCCCACCATCCCCGGCTATGCGGCGTTCAATTGGCTGACCAAGAAGGGGTATCTGTAGGGTCAGCCGCATGAGCGAAGTGAGCATCACCCCCCTGGTCGACGGTCCCCTCGAGGTGGCCGGCCACTGCCGCGTCAACGCCTCCGACGGCACGGAGATCCGCACCGCCGACAAGGTCTACCTCTGCCGTTGCGGAGCATCGGAGAAGAAGCCCTTCTGCGACGGCTCGCACAAGAAGATCGGCTTCGTCTCCGACGTCGAGGCCTAGCCCCCGCGCACCGCGACCACTGCCAGGGTGAGCAGTGGGGCGATGACCAGCGCGGGCAGCAGGTCCGCGACCGGCAGTCGAGACAGACCGAGCAGTCGCAGCGACAGTCCGATCAGGAGCACACCCCCCGTCGCGGTGATGCTCGCGATGGCCGACGCCGCGAGGACACTTCCGACGACCACGCCGAGAAGCGTGAAAATCCCTTGCACGACGCCGACGGCGAGGGCAGAGAAGGCGACACCCCACCCGAGTGTCGCGGCGAAAGCGATCGCGGCGAAGCCATCGATGACGGACTTCAGGGCCAACTGGTCGAGTCCCTGACCGAGTCCGTCGGACAGCGCTCCCAGGATCGCCAGGGGGCCGATGCAGAACAGCAGCGACGCGTCGACGAACCCCTCGATGAAGCGCGCGCGCCCGCGGCTATCCGCCTCCTTGCTCACGCGCCGCTGCAGCCAGCCGCCGAGGGCCTCAGCCCGGTCCTCGATGCGCAGGAGGGAGCCGATAACGCCGCCGATGACGACCGAGCCCAGGACGATGAGAAGGGGGGCCGTCGCACCGACGTCGGCAATCCACGCCGCCTCGCTCAGCGCCAGGACGTTGATCGCGGCCACGACCAGCGTGACAAGGCCGAGGGCCTGCGTGATGAGGTCACGCGTGCGCTGAGGAAGGCGCCCACCCACCACAACGCCGATGCCGGAACCCACCACGATCGCCGCCATGTTGAGCAGCGTCCCCAGCCCGACCACCGGGTGAGACTAGCCGCACCAGCGGGAGGGTTGATCAGTAGTAGGGCGTGTCCGGATCGACCTGGAGCGACCAGGCGTTGATGCCGCCGCCGACGTGCACGGCGTCGGAGAAGCCGGCCCCGTGCAGGACCGCGAGCACCTCGGCGGATCGCCCTCCGACCTTGCAATGGAGCACGATCTGCTTGTCGTTGGGCAGCTTCTCCAGGGCCGAGCCGTCCAGGAACTCGCCCTTGGGGATGAGTTCCGCTCCCTCGATCGTGGCGATCTCCCACTCGATCGGCTCACGCACGTCGATGAGCACGAAGTCGCGCTCACCACGTGCCCGCTCGTCCAGCATCTGCTTGAGGTCGTGCACGCTGATCGTGCTGTCCCGCGCCGCCTCGGCCGCCGCATCGGAGATGGTGCCGCAGAAGGCGTCGTAGTCGATGAGCTCGGTCACCGTGGCGTTGGGTCCGCACACGGCGCACTGGGGGTCCTTGCGGATGCGGACCTCGCGGTAGTCCATCTCGAGCGCGTCGTAGACCTTAAGTCGGCCCAGCAGGGGATCACCGATGCCGGTGAGGAGCTTGATGGCTTCGGTGACCTGGATCGATCCGATGCTCGCGCAGAGAACACCGAGTACCCCGCCCTCTGCGCAGGAGGGGACCATGCCGGGCGGAGGAGGCTCGGGATAGAGGCAGCGGTAGCACGGGCCGTGCTCGGCCCAGAAGACGCTGGCCTGGCCGTCGAAGCGGTAGATTGATCCCCAGACGTAGGGCTTGCCGAGCAGCACGCACGCATCGTTGACGAGGTAGCGGGTGGCGAAATTATCGGTGCCATCCACGATGAGGTCGTACTGCGAGAACAGCGGGAGCACATTGCTCGAATCAAGCCGCTCGTCATGGATGATGACATCGACGTAGGGATTGATCTCCTTGATCGAGTCGCGGGCACTTTCGGCCTTCGAGCGGCCGATATCGCTCTGGCCGTGGATGATCTGCCGCTGGAGGTTGGACTCATCGACGGTGTCGAACTCCACGATGCCGAGCGTGCCGACCCCCGCGGCAGCCAGGTACATCAGCGCCGGGCTGCCCAGGCCGCCTGCGCCGATACACAGCACTCGCGCGTTCTTCAGGCGCTTCTGGCCCATCATCCCCACGTCGGGGATGATCAGGTGGCGGCTGTAGCGGCGAACCTCGTCAGCGGACAGGCTGTCGGCAGGCTCGACGAGCGGCGGCAGTGACATCGGACTCCTCCTGAGGGTGGTCACCGCGGTCAACACCGGCGGTGCCCGGGATCTTCCCCACCATCATGGCGGCTCACCGCCACGCCCGCTCCCCCAGCCCTCGTGGCTGCCGACCACGCGAGACACTGACCCCATGGCACGACCCCTCATCGGACTCACGACGTACGTCGAGCCTGCACGCTGGGGGGCATGGGATATCCGGGCGGCGCTGCTGCACGAGTGGTACGTCGATGCGGTGATGCAGGCGGGCGGCCGCGCTGTGCTCCTGCCGCCGGATAGCGAGGATGACGACGTGCTCGACCGCATCGACGGGCTCATCATCGTCGGCGGAGCTGATATCGGTCCGGCCCACTACCGTGCCGAGGCCCACCCGACGACCGACGAGCCCCGTGTCGAACGTGATGCGGGCGAGATGCTGCTCTGTCGGGGTGCCCGCGCGCGCGATCTGCCGCTCCTGGGGATCTGCCGCGGCATGCAGGTCATGGCGGTGGCCTGTGGTGGCACCCTCATCCAGGACCTCCCCGATGCCGGCTATGGCCTCGCGCACCGTGAGCGTCCGGGGGACTTCACCGAGCACCGGGTGCGCCTGGCGGAGGGCTCGCGTGTCACGGCGATCTACGATGCCGTCGAGATCATGACGAATTCCTCCCACCACCAAGGAGTGGTGGATCCAGGAGATCTCACACCCACCGGGTGGAGCGATGACGGTCTCATCGAGGTGCTGGAGGATCCCGGGGCGCGATTCACGGTCGGTGTGCAGTGGCACCCCGAGCATCCGGACCGCCGCGACGCCGAGCTACCGCTCTTCCGCGCGCTCGTCGCGGCCGCTACAGCGGGGTGACGCGGAGGCCCGCTACAGCGGGGTGACGTAGGCGCCGGAGATGCCGCCGTCCACCAGGAAGTTGGAGGCGGTGATGAACGAGGAGTCATCGGAGGCCAGGAAGGCGACCGCTGCGGCGATCTCCTCGGGCTCCCCGAAGCGACCGAAGGGGATGTGCACGTATCGACGCGCCGCACGCTCGGGGTCCTTGGCGAAGAGTTCCATGAGCAACGGGGTCTTCACCGGTCCGGGCGAGATCGCGTTGACGCGCACGCCCTGACGGGCGAACTGCACGCCGAGCTCGCGCGACATCGACAGCACGCCGCCCTTGGATGCCGTGTAGGAGATTTGCGAGGTGGCCGCACCCATCGTGGCCACGAACGACGCGACGTTGATGATCGATCCGCGGCCCTGCTCGAGCATGTAGGGCAGCACCGCCTTGCATCCAAGGTAGACCGACGTGAGGTTGACATCCTGGACTCGCTTCCAGGCTTCGAGCCCGGTGTCGAGGATGGAATCGTCATCCGGAGGTGAGATGCCGGCATTGTGGAAGGCGACATCGATCGACCCGTAGGTATCGACGGCGACCTTGTACATCCGGTCGTTGTCCTCAGGCGACGTGACGTCCGCACGCACGAATGTCCCGCCCACCTCGGCTGCCGCGGCCTCGCCCGCTGCGTCATCCATGTCGGCGATGACGACATTCGCGCCCTCGCTCGCCAGCCGCTTGGCGGAGGCAAGCCCGATGCCGCTCGCCCCTCCGGTGATGAGGGCGGTGCGCCCCACAAGGCGTCGGCAGACGGCGTCGGTCATGACATTCCTCTCCGGATCAGTCCGTGGCGATGAAGACGTTCTTGGTCTCGGTGAAGGCCTCGGGCGCGTCAGGCCCGAGCTCACGGCCCAGGCCCGAGCGCTTGAAGCCCCCGAAGGGGGTCCAGTAGCGCACGGAGGAGTGCGAATTGACCGACAGATTGCCCGACTCGACCCCGCGGGAGACGCGCAGCGCCCGCCCGATGTCGCGGCTCCAGATAGACCCGGACAGGCCGAAGTCGGAGTCATTGGCCATGCGGATGGCATCGGCCTCGTCTTCGAAGGGCATCACCGCGACGACCGGGCCGAAGATTTCCTCGCGGTAGGCGCGATCGGACTCCGAGGTGGGCACGATCACGGTGGGCGGGAACCAAAAGCCCGGACCGTCGGGACAACTGCCGCGGAAGGCGACCTGGGCATCGTCGACGTACGACGCGACAGTCTCACGATGAGCAGCGGTGATGAGGGGACCCATTTCAGCGGTGTCCAGGGATGGCTCCTCGACGCGCACTCCGGCGACAGCGGGCTCCAGGAGCGCCATGAAGCGATCGAAGACCGAGCGCTCCACGAGGATGCGCGATCGGGCGCAGCAGTCCTGGCCGGCGTTGTCGAAGACGCCGTATGGCGCGGTCGCCGCTGCACGCTCGAGATCAGCGTCGGCGAAAACGATGTTGGCGCTCTTGCCACCCAGCTCGAGCGTCACCCGCTTGATCTGAGGTGCGCAGCCGGCCATGATCCGCTCGCCCACCTCGGTCGATCCGGTGAAGACGACCTTGCGTACGAGCGGGTGAGTGACGAAGCGCTCTCCCACCACCGAACCCTTGCCGGGAATGACGGTGAAGACACCCTCGGGGATGCCGGCCTGCAGCGCGAGTTCGCCGAGGCGGATCGCGGTCAGCGGCGTCACTTCCGCGGGTTTCAACACGACAGTGCAGCCGGCAGCGAGCGCCGGCGCGAAGCCCCAGCCGGCGATGGGCATGGGGAAATTCCACGGCACGATGATGCCGACGACACCGATCGGCTCGTGGAATGTCATGTCGACCCCACCGGGCACGGGGATCTGTCGGCCGAAGAGCCGCTCGGGTGCTCCCGCGTAATACGCGAGGACATCGCGGACATTGCCGGCCTCCCAGCGGGCGTTGCCGATGGTGTGGCCGGAGTTGGTCACCTCGAGCTGCGCGAGCTCCTCGATGTGATCGTCAACCACCTGGCTGAAGCGGCGCAGCAGGCGCGCGCGGTCACCCGGGCTCACCGCGCGCCAGGCGGGGAAAGCTTCGTGCGCACGTTGGATGACGGCGTCCGTCTCCTCCACGGACGTAGCGGGGACATCGGCAATCTGCGCCCCACTCACGGGGCTGATGACGGCGGTCACAGGCGCTCGAACCCCCGATAGCGCTCCCAGTCGGTCACGGCGCGACCGAAGGCGTCCAACTCCACGCGGCCCATCCTGGCGTAGTGCGCCTGGACCTCTTCACCGAAGGTGTCCCGCACCCACGCCGACCCCTCCCACAGTTCGACGGCACGGGCGAGATTGTCCGGCACCCGCGCGGCGTCGGCGGTGTAGGCGTTGCCTTCGAAGGCCGGCTCGAGCGGCAACTCGCGCTCGATGCCGTCCATGCCGGCGGCGATGATGCCCGCGACCGCAAGGTAGGGATTCACGTCACCGCCTGGCACGCGATTCTCCAGCCGAAGCGATGGGCCATGGCCCACCAGTCGCAGCGCGCACGTGCGATTGTCCCGACCCCACTTGATCGCGGTGGGCGCGAAGGAGCCCTCGACGTAGCGCTTGTAGGAGTTGATCTGCGGCGCGAAGAGCAGGGTGAGCTCCTCGAGATGCGCGAGTTGTCCCGCCACGAAAGACCGGCCCAGGGGCGACATACCGTCCGGCGAGGCGTCATCTGCCATCACCATCGAGCCATCGAGCCCACGAAACGACAGGTGGATGTGGCAGGAGTTGCCCTCGCGCTCGTCATACTTCGCCATGAACGTCAGGGACACATCCTCCTGGGCCGCGATCTCCTTGGCTCCCGTCTTGTAGATCGTGTGACGGTCACAGGTGACGAGTGCTTCGTTGTACTTGAAGGCGATCTCGTGCTGGCCGAGGTTGCATTCCCCCTTGGCGCTCTCGACTTCAAGGCCCGCACCGGCCATCCCGAGCCGGATGCGCCGCAGCAGCGGCTCCACGCGAGCACCGCCGAGAATGGAGTAGTCGACGTTGTAGAGATTGGCCGGGGTGAGATCGCGATAGCCCGACTCCCACGCCTCCTCGTAGCTGTCGAGGAAGACGATGAACTCCAGTTCGGTCCCGACGTACGCCGCCATGCCGGCATCAGCCAATCGGTCGACCTGCCGGCGCAGCACCTGGCGCGGCGATGCGACGACGTCCGATCCGTCCTCCCACAGCACGTCGCACAGGACACCCACGGCGCCCTCCTGCCACGGAATGCGATGCAGGGTCGACAGATCCGGTCGCATCACCATGTCGCCGTAGCCGGAGTCCCACGATGACATCGCGTAGCCGGACACGGTGTTCATGTCGACGTCAACCGCGAGGAGGTAGTTGCACCCCTCCGTGCCATGGGCCAGCGTGTCATGGACGAAGTGGTCGGCATGGATGCGCTTGCCCTGCATACGTCCCTGCATGTCGGTGATGCCGACCACGACCGTGTCGATCTCACCCTCGTCGACCTCCCGCCTGAGGCTGTCGACATCCAAGGGGATCGAACGTGCCATGTGGACCTCCTGAGTCGATGGTGCCGTCGGAGCCTCCGGGGGGCCCGACAGGGGCGGCATGGCCACCCGCCGAGCCGGGGCGCCGCAGCGACCCGCCCCCGGAGGCTACCGATACGCGTCACCCCTTGGGTGGGAAGAACTCCTCCTTGCCGGTCTCCTCTAGCGTCTCGACCACGTCGTAGCCCTCCACCTCGGGGTGACCGTGCGCGCCGCCGGAGATGGCGTACTCCTCCTCGGGAGAGAGCACCAGGCGCTTGCGTCCGAAGATGGCGAAGAGCAAAAGCCCCGCGACGTAGACGATGGCCACCCACACCACGACAGCCCGGTAGTCGGCATTGAAGGGCATGAGGATCAAGGTGACGAGCGAGATGAGGCCCGCGATGAGTGCTCCAATGATCCCCACCGGGCTTCGATAGGGCCGCGACACACTGGGGAACTTCCGCCGCAGAATGAGGAAGGCGACCATCTGCAGCAGATAGGCGATCACCGCACCGAAGACCGCGATGAGCAGAAGCGCATTGGCGGCGTTAACGTACGGCGCCTCCTCCGCTCCATAGGCGATCGCACCGAGCCCGAAGATGAGGACGATGCCGACCACCGCGCTCGCAATGAGGGCGACGTACGGTGTCTTGCGCGCACCCGTGAGGGACAGGAACTTCGGGTAGTAGCCCGCGCGAGACAGCGAGTACACGTTGCGACCTGCAGCGAACATGATCCCCTGGAAGCTCGCGATCAGGCCCGCAAGGGCCATGAGCGACAGCAGAGCCGCGATGTCGCTATTCGGGAAGATCGCGCGGAAGCCGTCCAGAATCGGCTCTCCGCTTTCAGAGATCGCCGCCGCGCCGAGCACTCCGGGGTTGAGGATAAGAACGAGCAGCGCCGTGACCACCAGCGTGAACATGCCCGCGATCGAACCCTTGGGAATGTCCTTGGCAGGGTCGTGGGTCTCCTCGGCCGCCAGAGGGAGTTCCTCGATGCCCAGGAAGAACCAGATCGCGAAGGGCATCGCCAGGAAGATCCCGAGGAAGCCGTAGGGCAGGAAGGTGCTGCCGCCAGCCTCGGGCACGATGTCGAAGAGGTTGTCGACGCTGAATTTGCCCGAGAACAGGGCCGAGACGAAGAAGATCGCCAGGACACCCAGCGACACGATCGCGATACCGAAGGCGAAGCGGAAGGACGCCGCGGCACCCGCGGCATTGAGAGCCACGAAGATGACGTAGATGATGACGACCCACAGCAGGATCGGCAGGGACACGTCGAAGAGTTCCGCGACGATCGCGTCGGCGTAGAGCGCTGCGAAAGTGCCCACGACCGCGGTCGTAATCACATACTCCACGGTCTCAGCGAATCCCGTCGTGAAGCCGCCCCAGGGCCCCATCGCCGAACGCGCGAAGGAGTACGCACCGCCGGTGTGCGGCATGGCAGCACTCATCTCCGCGATGCTGTAGATCATCAGGACGTACATCAGCCCGATGATGAGCGTTGCGATGAGCATGCCGCCCCAGCCGGCGTTGCCAATGCCGAAGTTCCAACCAGAGAAGTCGCCGGAGATGACGGCGGCGACGCCGAGCCCCCACAGCGATGCCGCACCGGCATGTCGTTTGAGACCGCGCTTTTCGAAGTAGTCCTTGCCCGCGTGGGTGTATTCGACACCCGACACAGACATGTTCTTGTTTGCTGAGTTATCGCCCACTGATCCTCCAGGTGTGCGGGCCAGCCCGAAGGTGACCGGACCCCCGGGCCCTCGAACCGGGCAGGACGGAAGCCCTGCCCTGCGCCGCAGGGTAGGGATCAGTGGGGGTTCACGCGGTCAAATACCGGAAGACACACCGGCGAACCGGTCTATCCACAGCCGCGCGACCGTCTCGGGGTGCTCCATCTGCGCTACGTGGCCACAGCCGTCGAGCAGAGCCACATCGGCATCGCGGAACTCACGCGCGACTCGGGCGGCGCCCCGCGCATCGACGAGGATGTCGTCTTCGCCGTAGATCGCGAGGACCGGCTGCTGCACCCGGCGCGCCAGGCGCCACGGACGATGCGCTCCGCGGTCGGCGAACGTCGAGAGCAGACCGCGGAGCGAACGCAAGAAGGCATCGTGGGCGTAGGGCAGGGAGTCGCGGTACGTCGTCTCGGCGATGAGTGCGTCGCGGAGATTCACGGATACACGCTCGGGATCGGTCGTGCAGGCATCCAGGGTCGCTTGCACACGGCGGTCAGCAGGGACCGCGGCGTACCTCCGGACGAGCGACTCCCCTAGTCCGGGGATGGCGACGAGAGGCAGATGCGCATTTCCCCGGCCCACGCGCAACGAGGGAAGTGCAGGCGATACGAGGGTCAGCGTCGTCACGAGCTCGGGCCGGCGTGCTGCGAGCTGCAGCGCGACGGCACCGCCCATCGAGTTGCCGATCACGTGCACTGACTCGTCGATGCCCTCGCGCTCGCGCCACTCCTCGATCGTTGCCGCGACGACGCGAGCATGCCCCGCGGGCGAGTAGTCGCCATCCCGCGGCGGCGGCGACATCCCGAAGCCCGGCAGGTCGATCGCCAGCGAGGTGACCTCGCGCTCCAGGTGATCCATCAAGGGCACCCAATTGAGGGCCGATCCGCCGAGACCGTGGATGAAGACAGCCGGCCGCGGACCTCCGCCGCCGCGGCGAACGTGGACCTCGCCGACGGGGAGGGCCCAGCGCTCTGGTGGAGGCATCACGAGTTGTTCCACGGCTCCATGAGACCACGGGGCCGGCGTGGATGCAGGACGGCAGGATCGCCCACCTCCGGGCACTAGCATGAGCGGGTGACCCTGGCCGACGATGCGCGTGCGACCGACCGGTCGGGGCTGAGCCGACTCCCCCGCGAGGAGCGCCGCGCCCAGGTCCTGCGTGCCGCCCGCGAAGTCTTCGTCGCGCAGGGCTATCACACCGCCGCCATGGACGACATCGCCGAGCGCGCAGGCGTCAGCAAGCCCGTGCTCTATCAGCACTTCCCCGGCAAACTCGATCTGTACGTCGCCCTTCTTGACGATGGCATCACCGTTCTTCTCGACACACTGCGCGCCGCGCTCGAGGCCACGACGGACAACAAGCAGCGCGTGCGTGGGGCGGTCTCGGCCTACTTCGGCTTCGTCGATGATCCGGACGGCGCCTACCGTCTGGTCTTCGAGAGCGATCTCACCAACGAGCCCGCGGTGCGCTACCGCGTCGAAGCAGCCGATGACGCCTGCTCGCTCATGCTGGGGCAGGTGATCGCCGAGGACACCGGACTGTCTGCCGACCAGGCAGAGCTCCTGGCCTCCGGACTCCTCGGGATGGCCCAGATCGCCGCTCGGCGCTGGCTGAGGGAGGACCCCCGGATGGCGCGCGAGGCCGCGGTGGACCTCATCTCGGGCCTGGGTTGGCGAGGTATCGGCGGCTTCCCCCTGTCTCACCCCCCGACACCGTGATCGTCCCGCCCGGTTAGCCTGACCATCGAAGGAGGATCCGTGGAGATCAAGATCGGCGTTCAGCAGACCGCGCGCGAGATCGCGCTGGAGTCCGACCAGTCCCCCGAAGATGTCGAGGCTGCCGTCCGCGCCGCGATCGCCGACGGAGGCATCCTCAGCCTGGAAGACGACAAGGGCCGTCGGGTCATGGTGCCGGCCGAGCGCATCGCCTACGTCGAGATCAGTTCCGGCGCCTCACGTCGCGTCGGCTTCGGCACCTAGTCTTCGCTACGACGACAGGCCAAGGGCCCGCATGCGTCGGGCGTGAGCATCAGTGAGGCGTGACAGCATCGCGCCGATGGCCGTCAGATCCATCCCTGCCCCTTGCGCGCCGACGTCGCCCACGAGCAGTGCGGTGAGCGCCTCGCGCTCGGCCGCGACGTGCTGTGCCTGCGAGAGCGCCTCCCCCACGAGACGCCTGGCCCACAGGGCCAAGCGTCCCTCGAGCCGCGGATCCTCCGCGATCGCAGCGCGCACCCGGTCGACGACGAAGGCAGACTGACCGAGGTCCTCGCAAACGTCGAGCACGAGGTCACGGGTGTCCGGATCCAGGCTCGAGGCGATCTCCCGGTAGAAGTCGATGCCGATGCCATCCCCGACGTAGGCCTTGACCAGGCCCTCGAGCCAATCGCTTGGCGCCGTCATTTCGTGGAATGCCTCGAGGGGTGCGCGGAAGGGTTCCATGGCCGCCGCGGGATCGGCACCCATGTCCGCCAGCCGGTCGCGTAGGCGGACGAAGTGTCGGAACTCGGCCGCGGCCATGGTCGAGAGCTGCACCTGGTCCTCGATGGTGGGGGCGAGGGCTGCATCCGAAGCCAGGCGCTGCGAGGCCATGAGTTCGCCGTACGCCAGCACCCCGAGGAGATCGACGATCGCCGACCGGTAGTCCTCGCTCGCATCGAGCACATCCGACGACGCCATGCCCGGAAGGCTACTGCCCACGCGGTACCATGGGCAGATCGCGTGAGCGATGCGGGCACCCGGCCGGGTCCCCGAGGGGCGTGAGCCCCATCCGCCCCCCGTGTGTGGCGCCCCCGCGATGACGGGTGCGGTGCCCTCGGATCCGCACTGGAGCACGAACCTTCATGACTGAAACAGTCCAAGAAGCAACACCCCTCGCACCCACCTTCGCCGAACTCGGCGCGTCACCCGAGATCGTCGCCTCCCTGGCATCGGCCGGCATCGAGCGCGCCTTTCCCATCCAGGCGATGACGCTCCCCCTCGCCCTCGAGGGACGCGACCTCATCGGGCAGGCCAAGACCGGCACGGGCAAGACGCTGGGCTTCGGCATCCCGCTGCTCCAGCGCATCACGCGCGATGACAGCCCCGGGGCTGCTCCGCAAGCACTCGTCGTCGTGCCCACGCGCGAGCTCTGCGTCCAGGTCGCTGGCGACCTGGAGCAGGCCGGTGCTGGCCAGGGAGCACGCGTCCTCAGTGTCTACGGCGGGCGCTCCTACGAGCCGCAGATCGAAGCGCTCGCACGCGGCGTCGAGGTCGTTGTCGGCACACCCGGGCGCCTGATCGATCTCGTTCAGCGGCGCAACCTCGACCTGTCTCGCGTGCGCGTCCTCGTCCTCGACGAAGCCGACGAGATGCTCGACATGGGCTTCCTGCCCGATGTCGAGCGCCTCGTCTCGGAACTGCCCGCCCAGCGTCAGACCATGCTCTTCTCGGCGACCATGCCCGGGCAGATCGTCGCCCTGGCACGCCGCTACATGCAGCAGCCGACCCACATCCGCGCCGCTGACCCCGGCGATGATCGGGCAACGGTTGATGCGATCGAGCAGCATGTCTGGCGCGCCCACCCCATGGACAAGGTCGAACTGCTCTCGCGCGTGCTGCAGGCCGAGGGCCGCGGTCTCACGATGATCTTCACCCGGACCAAGCGCAAGGCTCAGAAGATCGCGGACGAGCTCACACAACGCGGCTTCGCCGTCGGGTCGGTGCACGGCGACCTGGGGCAGGGCGCCCGGGAGCAGGCCCTTCGCGCATTCCGCAACGGCAAGGTCGACGTGCTCGTCGCGACCGATGTCGCCGCACGTGGCATCGACGTCGACGGCGTCACGCACGTGGTCAACTACGAGTGCCCTGACGACGAGAAGACCTACCTGCACCGCATCGGCCGCACCGGCCGCGCGGGTGCGAGCGGCGTGGCCGTCACGCTCGTCGACTGGGAGGACATCGCCCGCTGGCAGATGATCGACAAGATCCTGGGACTGCCCTTCAAGGATCCGCTGGAGACCTACTCCACATCCGATCACGTCTACACCGGGCTTGGCGTCCCTCGCGACGTGACGGGGCGCCTGGCCAAGGACAAGCAGACCCGCGCCGGACTGGAGGCCGAAGAGGTCGAGGATCTCGGTGAGACGGGCCGCAAGAAGACGGCCGAGGACCGGCCACGCCAGGCACGATCGAGTTCGCGTGGCCGAGAAGCCGGCCGCGACCGGGCAGCGCGCCCGGCGAGCACGACGACGGCTGACGCCCCACGCTCCACCAAGCCACGTCGGCGCAGGCGCACCAAGCGCGGTGGCTCACCCACCCAGGGCGAGGCGCAGGCCTGATCCACACGGCGCCCAGCAGAGGCGATGCTGCGGGTCACTCCTCGTCGATCAGGCCCCAGCCGCGCAGGGCCTCCACGAGGCCGGGCGTGGTCGGCATGAGGCGCAGTTCATCGGGCTCACACCACCTCGCCTCCAGGGCATCGTCACCGGCCCTCGGCTCACCATCGCCGGTCATCGCGTAGTCCGCGATGAGGTACGTCGTCCCTGCCTCGCTGTCCCGCTCCACGATCCCGACGAATTCCGGATGCCTGGCGACGATGCCGGTCTCCTCCCTCACCTCGCGCACCGCGGCCTCGGCCCAGTCCTCGCCTGGCTCCACGCGGCCACCCGGCACGGACCACAGACCACGCGAGGGAGCCTGACCTCGACGGACGAGCAGGATGCGGCCCGACGGATCCCGCACGATGGCACCGGCACACGGCACGTTCCAAGCCACCGGCTCACCCGACGGAGGTGCGTGTCCCCACGGCACCTCCACTCCGGCCGGCACGCCGTCGATGCCCGGCCATGTCGCCATGGCGAGGGTGAACTGGTGCTCTCCTCCTTCGTTCTCCGCGACAGGCTCGAGCCAGGCGTGAGCAAGCGGGCTGCCTGCGGTCGCCGCGGCACCCAACTCCTCGAGTGCAGCGCGGATGTCGCTGCGCTCATCCGGTGCCAGATAGAGCCACATCGCCGAGTGCCACACGACGAGGATGCGGCCCGGTCGGAGGACGAGCCCGCGGACGGAATCGACCGCATCCGCACGCACCAGATCAACATCGACCTGGTCAGCAACGCGCAGGGCCTGGCGCAGCCGTTCGAATCGCTCGATCTGATCGGTCCAGACGAACGAGGTCAGCAGCGTGCGACCTGACGGGGTCGATGCATCTACGGGAGCGAGGTCGATGCCATCGCGCCCCGCGATGTCGGGAAGCGCTCCCCACTCGGCGTGGTCGGCGCCGATGACGCCCGCGTCCACCAGCGCGTCGACGCGTAACGACAGTCCGGCCGAGCAGCCGATCTCGTGCAGATCGACCGGGAGCGCGAAGGCGTGCCGAAGTCGGCGCAGGAGAGCTGCCAGGCCCACCGCGCGGCCAACCTCATTGGTCTGCGGGATGCGGGTAAGCGCGCCTGCGATCTCATCGCGATGCGCGTCGATGACCGCGAGGAGAGTCCGGCACATCCGCTCCCGCTGGAGGTCATCGTTGGGTGGCGTCCCTCCCACGCTCGGCATGAAGGTCCCCAACTCACCCGCCTGCCGTTCCAGGACCAGGCGATGGATCGCCGCGAAGAGCCGCAGCGGCACCATGTCGCCCACCCGGGCATCGGCATACGGACCAAGCAGGGTGCGCAGGGGCTCGTCCTCGTGCCATGCCACCACGCACTCGGCCCAGTCCGCGTACGTCGGCGCCCCCAGCCGGCGGCACGAGGACGCGATATCCGCGAAGATCGCCGCGATCCCGGGTCTGTCATCTCGACGTGGAGCCACGCGCTCAGGCTAGGCCCACCGAATTGCCCACCTGGAGGACGCTCAGCGCGTAGCCTCACAGTCCATGGGTCAGACAGCGACGGGCCAGGGTGCGAGGTCGGCGATGACGTGGCAGCGCTCCCTCTTCGGCATCAACGGAATCATCGCTGCCTTCGGCGCTCTCTTCTCCCTGACACTCACCGTCCTCGGCACGTACCCGAGCCAGAACACCAACCCGACTGCCCTCGGATTTGCCGACCAGGGCCTGCTCGGACGGGTCTTCGACTATTTCACCTACTTCACGCTGTGGTCCAACATCCTGGTCGCGATCATCATGCTGATGCTCTGGGCTCGTCCCGGTCGCGACAGTTTCTGGTTCAGGGTCTTCCGACTGGACAGCGTGCTGATGATCGTCGTTACGGGGATCATCTACAACGTCGTCCTGGCGTCCACGGCGAAGAACCAGGGCCTGGAGATCTGGACCAACTTCTTCCTCCACGTGCTCACCCCGATCGTCACCTTCGTGGTCTGGCTGATCGCGGGCCCTCGGGGGTGGATCTCCTGGCGCATCATCGGCGCGGCGCTCATCCTGCCCATTGTCTGGCTCGTCTTCGCCCTCATCCGGGGGGCCATCATCGGCGCCTACCCCTACGGCTTCCTCGACGTCGCGACGTACGGCTACGGCACCGTCTTGCTCAACGTCGTCAACATCGTCATCTTCGCCATCGTGCTGTGCCTCATCCTGTGGGGCATCGACTGGCTGATCAGGCGCATGAGTCAGCGCACGTCAGCCGCGTGAGGCGTACTCCTCCAGCAGTCGCCTAGCGATGATCATCTTCTGGATGTCCGCGGTGCCCTCGCCGATCATGAGCATGGGCGCTTCGCGGTAGAGCCGCTCGATCTCGTACTCCTTGGAGTAGCCGTAGCCGCCGTGGATGCGGAACGAGTCCTCAACGACCTCTTTGCAGTATTCGCTGGCCAGCAGTTTGGCCATGCCCGACTCGAGGTCGTTGCGCTCCCCCGAGTCCTTCTTACGTGCCGCCATCACCATCATCTGGTGGGCTGCCTCAACCTTGGTGCCCATGTCGGCCAGACGGAAGGCCACGGCCTGGTGCTCCGCGATCGGCTTGCCGAAGGTCACCCGCTGCTGGGCGTACTCGACACCGAGTTCGAAGGCCCGACGTGCGAGGCCACACGCCCGAGCGGCGACGTTGACGCGACCCACCTCGACGCCATCCATCATCTGGTAGAAACCTCGACCGGGCTCGCCGCCCAGGATGTCCGTCGCGGGAAGGCGCAGATCCTCCATGACCAACTCGGTGGTGTCGACGCCCTTGTATCCCATCTTCTCGATCTTCCCCGGGATCGTGAGCCCGGGACGTACCTCGCCGAAGCCCGACGGCTTCTCGATCAGGAAGGTCGTCATGCGCTTGTAGACGGACGCCCCCTCGGGGGCCTCGCCATCAGTGCGCACGAGGACGGCGACCAGCGTGGAACTGCCGCCGTTGGTCAGCCACATCTTCTGCCCGTTGAGGACGAAATCGTCCCCGTCGCGGACGGCGCGCGACGCAATCGCGGCCACGTCCGAGCCGCAGCCGGGCTCGCTCATCGAGAAGGCCCCGCGGACCTCACCGGTCGCCATGCGCGGGAGGTAGTAGGCCTTCTGCTCGTCCGTGCCGTGATGCATGATCATCCACGCGACGATGAAGTGGGTGTTGATCACACCCGAGACGCTCATCCATCCGCGCGCGATCTCCTCGACCACGAGCGCATAGGTGAGAAGAGACTCGCCGAGTCCGCCGTACTCCTCGGGAATCATCAGGCCGAAGACACCGAGATCCTTCAGGCCTTCGACGATGTCGGCGGGGTACTCGTCCTTGTGCTCGAGGTGAGTGGCGTACGGCAGGATCTCGTTGTCGACGTAATCCCGCACCGCCTTGAGGATCTCCACCTGGACGTCCGAGAGACCCTCGGTCTGCGCCAGTCGCGTCATCATTCCTCCCGTCCCACCGCTGAGCGGTCAGGCTAACGCACGTTAACGCCTGGCGCCCGCCGCAGGCCTGCGGCCGGATTGACCAGGGCAATCGCTACGACGAAGGGCAGGACGAGCACGGGCAGCACCTCGATGACGGCCAGGCCCAGCAGGACGGCCGTGAGGAGCTGGGCCGCCGTGACGCAGGTCCACGCCGCGGTCCGCGCCACGATGACGTGACCGTGATCGGCACGCCGCAGGATCGCGCGCGAAACCGCGACGCACCACAGGGCCGACGCGACACCGGCCGGGGCGACGGCGAGCGGCCCGGCGACCGACCCCGCGACCAGGATCATCGCCACGCCCACGATCGCCGTGAATCCCAGCAGCGCCGCCACAAGGGGAGTGGGTCGGACGAGTACGTCGCGCCACGGCCGGCGTGGTCGCGGCTGCGCTGGCTCGTGCGATGGTTGCGGCGTCCGCGACCGGGCTGGCGCCTGCGGCGCGGGCGTCACCTCGAGCAGCAGATCGCGTGCGGCACAGAGTTCGGCGAAGCGAGCGGCGGAGCCGCCCTGATCGGGGTGCGCCAAGGTTGCCCAGAGCCGGAACGCTCGCTTGACCTCGACCGCGGCCGCATCCGGCGCGACACCGAGAAGGCGCGCGGCAGTCGACTTCGTCAGCGATGGCGACGCGCCCATGGCGCCAGGGTAGTCGCCCATGCCGTCCTAGGCATCGGGAGCAGTGAAGGACTGCGTGCGGGACATCCCCGCTGCCCTGCCCTTGGCTGCGATCACGGTCGCCATCTTGCGCGACGCCTCGTCGATCATCTCGTCGCCGAGCATGACCGCCCCCTTGGCTCCGCCTTCGGCAGACGTGTAGTAGGCGTAGGCATCGAGAATCAGCTCCGCCTGGTCGTAGTCCTCCTGCCGCGGGCTGTACACCTCGTTAGCGACGTCGACCTGGCCGGGATGCAGCACCCACTTGCCATCGAAGCCGAGCGCGGCACTGCGCGAAGCCACACGCCGATATCCCTCGACATCCTTGATCGCCAAATAGGGCCCGTCGATGGCAAGCTTGTCATGAGCTCGGGCCGCCATGAGGATGCGCATCAGGATGTAGTGGTACGCATCCCCGACGTCGTATCCCGGCGGCTGCTCCCCGACGACCAGCGACTTCATGTTGATGGAGGCCATGAAGTCAGCGGGTCCGAAGATGATCGTCTCGACGCGTGGCGAGGCCGCGGCGATCGCATCGACGTTGATCAGTCCCATGGCGTTCTCGATCTGCGCCTCGATGCCGATGCGACCGATCTCGAAGCCATTGGACTTCTCGATCTGAGTGAGCAGGAGGTCCAGCGCCACGATCTGCTCGGCCGTCTGGACCTTGGGCAGCATGATGCAGTCGAGATTGGGGCCGGCACCCTCGACGACCTCCACCACGTCGGCGTAGGTCCACTGGGTCGTCCAGTCGTTGACCCGCACGGCGCGGACCTTGCCGTCGTAGCCTCCCTCATTGAGGGCGGCGACGATGTTCTTGCGGGCCTCGGGTTTGGCGATCGGCGCGACGGCGTCCTCGATGTCCATGAAGACCTGGTCGACCGGCAGGCCGCGCGCCTTGTCGAGCATCTTCGGGCTGGAACCGGGCACGGCGAGATTGGACCTGCGTGATCGGGCGACCCGGGTCGAGCCAGCCGCACCGCCAGAGGTCAAGGATGCCGATGTCATGGGCCGACCCTACCGACGCTCGCCGTACCCGCCCAGCCGTGTCCGGCCCTCGTAGCCGCACGGTCGGGAGCAGTGCTCAGCCGGAGTACCCTTGGGCCGCGTGACCTCCCCCAGCCGCGTCTTCGTCGCTCGCCTCGCGCGGGCCGAAGTCTTCGACCCCAAGGCCGACCAGGTCGGCCGGGTTCGCGACGTCGTGGTCGCCCTGCGAACCGACGCGCAGCCTCCCCGCGTGGTGGGGCTGGTCGTCGAGGTCGTCGGTCGGCGCCGGATCTTCGTCCCGATGTCCCGCGTCACCGCAATCGACAGCGGTCAGGTGGTCGTGAGCGGGGTCGTCAACCTTCGCAGGTTCCAGCAGCGGGCGGGCGAGACGCTCGCGCTCGGTGAACTACTGGACAGGCGCGTGACCCTCGTCGATCCCGCCCGCTCATCGACGCCCACAACAGTGACGATCGTCGATCTCGGCATCGAGCAGCGCCCGAACCGCGACTGGCACGTGACACAACTCTTCATTCGCGAGGGCGGAGGTCTGCGCCGCAAGGGCCAGACCCGCATCGTCGACTGGGCAGCCGTGGACGGCCTCACCCTCCCCCAGGAGCAGGGAGCGGAGAACCTCCTCGCCATGCTCGATGACCTTCGCCCGCCCGATGTCGCGCTGGCGCTGCAGGAGATGCCGGCTAAGCGACGCATCGAGGTGGCTCGCGAACTCGATGACGATCGTCTCGCCGATGTCCTCGAGGAGCTCCCCGAGGACGATCAGGTCGAGATCATGCAGTCGCTCGGCATCGAGCGTGCGGCGGACGTGCTCGAGGAGATGGATCCCGATGATGCCGCCGACCTCATTTCCGAACTTCCGCCGGAGCAGGCCCAGGACCTGCTCGAGCGCATGGAGCCGGACGAGGCGGATGACATTAGGCGCCTGCTCGTCTACGGCGATTACACCGCCGGCGGCATGATGACGACCGAGCCCGTCGTCGTTCCCGCCGATGCCACCGTGGCCGAGGCCCTCGCCCGAGTGCGAAGCCCCGAACTCGCACCGTCGCTGGCGGCGCAGGTCTACGTCACGCGCGCCCCCACGGACACCCCGACGGGCCGCTACCTCGGCACGTGCCACTTCCAGCGCATGCTGCGGGAGCCTCCCGCGGCCCTGGTGTCGGGCATTCTCGACACGACGCTCGAGCCGATATCCCCCGACACCGATGTGCCGACCGTCGCCCGATACTTCGCGACGTACAACCTCGTCTCCCTGCCGGTCGTCGACGCCGACGACCACCTGCTCGGCGCGGTCACCGTTGACGACCTCATCGACCACATGCTCCCCGCCGACTGGCGCGACAGCGGGAACGGCTCATGAGCCCCTCGCGCCGGCGCCCCGAACTGCGCATGGACCAGCCCCTTGATCGGGGCCGGCTGCGCGGGCCGTCGTACGACCCCGAGCAGTGGGGCCGCCTGAGCGAGCGCATCGCGCGCTTCATCGGATCGTGGAAGTTCATCGCCTGGATGACGGTGGTCATCGTCTCCTGGCTGCTGTGGAACATCTTCGCGCCGGATGACCTCAAGCCCGATCCCTATCCCTTCATCTTCCTCACTCTGCTGCTGTCCCTCCAGGCGTCCTACGCCGCTCCACTGATCCTGCTCGCCCAGAACCGTCAGGCCGATCGGGACAAGGTGCAGTACCTCGAGGACCGCGAGATGACGGATCGACTCGTCGCTGACACCGAATACCTCGCCCGAGAGATCGCAGCACTGCGCATGGCGCTCGGCGAAGTGGCCACACGCGACTACCTGCGCGCGGAGCTGCGCGACCTTGCCGACGAGATCGCCGATCGCATTCGAGATGAGGACGTTTCGCGCGACCCGGAGGCGGGGCCTAGCATCGGGGCATGACCTCCATTGATCGTGCCCTGGTCGACGCTGCCCTCGCGCGGGTCGAGGACCCCGAGATTCACCGGCCCATCACCGACCTGGGAATGGTCAAGTCCGTCGATATCGACGGCGATCGGGTGCGGGTCGCGATCTATCTCACCGTCTCCGGCTGCCCCATGCGCGACACGATCACCCAACGGGTGACGATCGCGGTGGGCTCTGTCCCGGGCGTCCGCCACGTGGACGTCGAGCTGGACGTGATGAACGACGATCAGCGTGCTCAACTGCGTCGCACCCTCCGGGGCGGCCAGGAGGAGAAGTCCATCCCCTTCGCCGACCCGGGCTCACGGACCCATGTCTACGCCATCACGTCGGGCAAGGGAGGCGTCGGCAAGTCGTCGCTGACGGCCAACCTCGGCGTGGCGATGGCCGCGCAAGGATTCACCGTCGGGATCGTCGACGCCGACATCTACGGTCACTCGATCCCCGGGCTGCTCGGACTCACGACGGCTCCGACCGTGGTCGAGGGGATGATCATGCCCCCCGAGGCCTTCGGCGTCCGCGCCATCTCGATCCTGCCGTTCAAGCCCGGTGGGTCCGCCGAACCCGTGGCGTTCCGCGGTCCGATGCTGCACCGCGCCCTCCAGCAGTTCCTCGCCGACGTCTGGTGGGGCGACCTCGACGTTCTCCTCCTGGATCTGCCGCCGGGCACGGGTGACATCGCGATCTCCACGGCCCAACTGCTGCCGGGATCCCAGGTCATCGTCGTCACGACACCGCAAACGGCGGCCGCCGAGGTCGCCGTCCGAGCGGGAATGCTGGCCGGACAGACCCATCAGAAGGTCGCCGGTGTTGTCGAGAACATGAGCGGCTTCCCGTGCCCGCACTGCGGTGAGCCCATTGATCTCTTCGGCATGGGCGGCGGTCAGCGCGTGGCCGACCAGCTCAGCGCCGGGCTGAGCACCCAGGTGCCCCTAATGGGACGCATTCCCTTCGACGTGCGCCTGCGCGAAGGCGGCGACCGCGGTGAGCCGCTCGTGCTCTCCGATCCCTCGTCACCAGCCGCGGCGGCATTGATCGAGGTCGCGACGTCGCTGGCGCGCAAGCCGCGCGGGCTCACCGGCGTACCCCTCGATATCTCCCCCGCCGGGCGCTGACGGGCGTCTAGGTCGCGTCCGGATCGAAGCGAGCGGACGGCGCGGCCTGGTCCTTGCCTGTGCTCCGCGTCGAGTCCGATGACGTGTCGTCATCGTCGAAGATGCCCGACACCATCCGCTTCGGATGCAGATCCTGGAGATCACGGAGGGCCTCCTGGGCGCCGCTCAGATCGACACCCGCGGAGTCTGCGAGATCCTTCCGCGCATTGGTGGCCATGGCGCGCACATTGCGCAACGTGCGTGCCGCATCCGCAGCAGCTCGCGGGAGGCGCTCGGGGCCGAAGACCAGCAGCCCGAGCACGCCGAGGATGAGGATCTCTCCCAGGCCGATGTCGAACACGCCCTCAGCGTACGCCGATATCCCCCGGGACGGCTCACCGCTTGGTCATCGGTCCTCTCGACTGCCCAGGACGACCACGACCTCGAAGGTGCGATCGCCTCGGCGGGCCTCGACGCGGACATCCTCGCCGGGGAGGCGATCCCGGATAGCCACGACCAGTTCGTCCGCGTTGGCCACCGTGCGCTCCCCGACACGAAGAATCACGTCGCCAGCACGCAGCCCCGCTGCTGCCGCGCCTCCATCGGGAGTAACCGTGTCGATGAGAGCCCCGGGGCCGGGGAATGACGGATCGAGCGTCACTCCGATCACCGGCGTCCTCGACGACCCAGTCGCGATGATCTCCTCCGCGATGCGCACGACCGCACGAGCCGGGACGGCGAAGCCGAGCCCGATGCTGCCCGCGACCGCGCCACGCCCCAGCGTCGCGATCGACGACGCCATCCCGATGAATCGACCATCGCTATCGACAACGGGGCCGCCTGAGTTCCCTGGATTGATCGGAGCATCGGTCTGGATGGCACTGATGTAGGACGCATCCTCGGCCTCGCCCACGGTCACGGGTCGATCGACGGCGCTCACGATGCCCGTGGTGACCGTGAAGTCGTACCCGAGCGGCGCCCCGATGACGACGACCGAGTCGCCGACGGCCACCTCGTCCGACTGGGGCTCCAGCGGCACCAGCCCGTCGGTCTCGACGCGGAGAACGGCGACGTCGTAGCTCACGTTGCGACCCACGATCTCCGCCGGCACACGGCTTCCGTCACTGCGAATGATCTCGATGCGGCCGTCATTGACCAGGGCAGCATCGATCACGTGATTGTTCGTGACCACGTACTCGGGGGTCAGGGCAAAGCCCGAACCCGACCCCGACTCGAAGCCGGCATCGACCCCCACCGAGACCACCGAGGGCAGTGCGGCACGCACGACATCGGCGACGGTCGGCTCACCTGATCCGGTCGCTGACTCCGTGCCTGCCTCCGGACCAGGCGACGCCTTCTCAGCGGAGGACACCTGTGGTGAGGCCGAGCGGTCGCGCAGTGATGCCGCACTCAGGCCGAGCGCCCCACCGAGGAAGCCCAGGAGCAGCGCGGATGCAACGGCCACGCCGGCCAGGACGGCAATGATCTGCCCACGCCCCATGCCTGACTTCTGTCCGCCGCGCTGACCGGTCACCACCCGATGTTCCCACCCGGCTACCGAATGGGACCGTCCGGACCTAGGCTGCGCGTGTGAGCGATGCGAGCCTGCCCCCGAGCCCACTCACCTGGGCCTACGCCGACGATTGGACGGAGGAGCCACCTGAGATCGCCGAAGCCCGCCGCCGCGGTCGCGAGATCGGCGCGCCATCGCCGAGTCGATCGGTGGGCGCAGCCCTGCGCGCCCTCGTCGCTGCGATGCAGGCCAAGAGCGTCGTCGAAGTGGGCTCTGGCGCGGGAGTAACCGGCGGATGGATCGTGTCCGGCATGGCCGACGATGCCACCTTGACCACTGTCGATCCGGACTCGGCCCTCCAGACTGCGGCGCGGGACACCTTCGAGCGCATGGGGATCAGTCACACACGCGTGCGCGCTATCGCGGGTGCTCCGCGCGCGGTGCTCCCCCGGCTGAGCGACGACGCCTACGACATCGTGGTCATCGGCCCCGGGGCCGAAACGGGCGCAGATGAAGGCCACTCGCTGCTGGCCGAGGCTCGTCGACTCCTGCGCCCCGGAGGCAGCATCGTCATCACACCCGTCTTCGATGCCGACGGCACGCTCCCCGCACGCCGTGACCTCATCCAGCACCTGCGCGATGACCCAGAGTGGATCGCCACGGTGATGACGGTAGGCGAGGGCATCGTCCTCGCGTCCGTCCAGGACTAGCCTCCCGAAGGCCCACACGTCGAAGGCCCCGTCCCCATGGGGATCAGGGCCTTGGTGTCGACGATGGTCAGGGGATGGCGGCGATGAGCTTGTCGCCGAGTTCCTTGACCTCGGTGGCATTGAGCTCGACCACGAGGCGGCCACCACCTTCGAGGGGTACTCGCATGACGTAGCCGCGGCCCTCCTTGGTGACCTCCATGGGACCGTCACCGGTCCTCGGCTTCATGGCAGCCATGGTGTCCCCTTCCGTGGGAGCGGAAGTGACCATTATCGCCTATTGAGGTCATCGACCGACGGCCGGGTCGGCCTCACACGTGCGTGGCAGTCCGCGAGGTGATCATTGACCACCCCCACGGCCTGGAGAGCGGCGTAGGCGGACGTCGGGCCGATGAAGCGCCATCCGCGAGACTTCAGCTCCCGCGTCAAGGCTCGGGAGGCCTCTGTCTCCACGGGCACGTCCGCCATCGTCCGCGGCACAGGCTGCGGTGAAGCGACGGACCAGATGAGGGCATCGAGCACCCCGTCGCCCTCGGCGTCCTGCCAGCGCACGAGTGCGCGCGCATTCGCGATGACGGCCTCGATCTTGCCCCGGTGACGGATGATCCGTTCATCCACCACCAGTCGATCGACGTCCGCTTCGTCGTACGCCGCGACAGTGACCGGTTCGAAGCCGCTGAAGGCGGATCGGAAGCCCTCGCGTCGACGCAGGATCGTCAACCATGACAGTCCGGACTGGAACCCCTCGAGCGACAGGCGCTCGAAGAGTGCGGCATCGCCATGGATCGGCCTGCCCCACTCCGTGTCGTGGTAGTCGCGATAGTCAGCGGGCCCATCACCCCAGGGACAGCGCAGGAGTCCGTCCTCGCCCTCCCGAGCCCCCTCGTTCACGAGTCGGGGCGCGTCTGGCCTCGCAGGCGGGCGATTTCCTCATCACGAGCCTCGATTTCCTGCGCGAGCCGATCGACGAGTTGGTCCACCTCGTCCATGCGATATCCGCGCGGTGCCTGCTCGAAGCGCACGTCGTCGATGTCATCGATCGTCATCTCACCCACCGCCACCTGCGTACCGAGCGACGCGGGACGCTCTCCGTCGGGCGGCACTTCGGGAAGCCCATCGCGCCAGCGACCGGCGATGAGCAGAGCAGCCCCTCCGATCACCGCGACTCCCACGATGAGGAAGAGAAGTCCCATGAGCCCGCCCGCCATGCGTCCATCCTTACCTGTCCCTTACGCCGCTCGCACGCCGGCCTCACATACGGGGTTCACGCTGAAGGCGAGCCGAGGGAGGCGGGCGACCAGCGCCCGCGATGTCGGCCAGGCAGGGAAGGACTGACATGACCAAGACACGTATCGCGGCCGTGGTCGCCGCAGTAGCACTCGGGGCCGGCACCGTCACCGGAGCGACGATGGCGCTCGCCGCTGACGGTCAGCCGTCCGCGCCGGTCCACAGTGAGCGCGGAGTGAAGGACGGCCACGGCAATGACCAGGGCCCCGGCGCCGGTCCGGGCCAGATGCGCGAGGGCCGAGGCGGGCCCCTGCTTCACAGCGAGGGCGTCGCCGAGGATGCCGAGGGCAACTTCATCACCGTACGCATGCAGCACGGTGAGGTGACCTCCTCGACGGCGACGTCGCTGACGGTGAAGAGCGCCGATGGCTACACGTCGACGTACGTCGTCGATGACCAGACCCGGCTCGAGCGTGAGGGCGACGAGGGCGCGCCCGAGGTCGGCGACCTCGTACACGTGCGCGCCACGGTGGACGCAGGCACGGCCACAGCGGTGGGCGTCCACGCCCTGTCGCCCGAGAAGGCTGCTGAGCTCCAGGAGCGCCGTGACGGGGCAGGGGGCCAGGGCCATGAGGGCCGGGGACGCGGTGGACCGGGGGACGGTGGCCCGGGTCACGGAGGGCCGGGGGCCGGTGGCCCGGGTCACGGAGGGCCGGGACACGGCGGCCCCGCGGATATGGGCGCCGACGGCTCTCACAGGGCCTAGACCGGCGACGTGGTTGGGCTCGGACTGGAGATGTGATTGCATTCTCAACTACATCGCCGGCCCGCCGGCCCAATCGTCCTTGGAGGACCGTCCATGAGCACCGATCTCGCTGCGACCACGGGCACCTGGGAGATCGATCCCACCCACTCGGCCATTGGCTTTGTCGCCCGTCACGCCATGGTGGCCAAGGTGCGCGGCGGCTTCTCCGAGTTCACCGGCGCGATGACGCTCGACGGCGCTGATCCGGCCAAGTCCTCCGCGCAGCTCACCATCGTCGCCTCGAGCTTCTCGAGCAACGACGACGAGCGTGACGCTCACGTGAAGTCCGCCGACTTCCTCGATGTCGAGCAGTTCCCCACCCTCACGTTCAACAGCACCGCTGTCACGGCCAAGGGTGACGACGAGTTCATCGTGACCGGCGATCTCACGATCCATGGCGTGACCAAGCCCGTCGACGTGAAGTTCGAACTCCTCGGCACGAGCCAGGACCCGTGGGGCAATACCCGCATCGGGTTCGAGGGCAAGGCTGAGATCAGTCGCAAGGAGTTCGGCCTGGTGTGGAACGTCGCACTCGAGACCGGTGGCGTGCTCGTCGGCGACACCGTCAAGCTCGAGATGGACGTCGAGGCCGTCAAGAAGTAGCTCGCTCGACCCACGGAGGCCGGTCCCGGTAATCCGATAGCGTCACACCATGACGACATCGGCAGCCGGGGTCGGCCTCGCGACGTTCAGCGCGGGCTCGATCCTCGACGTCTGGTACCCGCGACCCGCCCTTGGAGTTGAGCCTCCCCCCGTGCCCGGCCTCGACGCGGCCGCCCGCACCGACGATGTCCGCGGCGTCGAGGTCCGGCCGGTGCGCACGGAGATCACCGACTTGCAGTCACCCCCCGCAGACGTGGCCGATGCCTACCTTCGACTGCACCTGCTGTCACACCGGTTGGTGCAGCCGCGCTCGATCAATCTGGAGGGCATCTTCGGCCTGTTGCCCAACGTTGCCTGGACGACGCGCGGCCCCGTCGCCCTTGACGAGCTTTCCGCGGCCCGGCTGCGCGCCCGCACGCACGGCGAGCACCTGGTCGTCCTCGGCGTCGACCGCTTCCCGCGGATGATCGACTACGTCGTACCCTCCGGCGTGCGCATCGCCGATGCCGATCGTGTGCGCCTAGGAGCACACCTTGCCGAGGGCACCGTCGTCATGCACGAGGGCTTCGTCAACTTCAACGCCGGCACGCTGGGCACCTCCATGGTCGAGGGGCGCATCTCTGCGGGCGTCGTCGTAGGCGACGGTTCCGACATCGGCGGTGGCGCGTCGATCATGGGCACGCTGTCAGGCGGTGGCCAGGAGGTCATCAGCGTCGGCCAGGGATGCCTCATCGGCGCCAACGCCGGCATCGGGATCAGCCTCGGCGACGGCTGCGTGGTCGAGGCCGGCACCTACATCACCGCCGGCTCGCGCATCACACTGCCGGACGGCGAGATCGTCAAGGCGCGGGAACTCTCCGGCCTGCCCCACCTGCTCTTCCGCCGTCATTCGGTGACGGGCGCCCTCGAAGTCGTCCAGCGCAGCGGCACCTGGGGTGGTCTCAACGCCGCACTCCACGCCACCGACTAGCAGGGCCTTCCGCTCGGCGACCACCATCCGCGTTCAACGCGCCCCGGCGTGGATAGCGGAAGTGAGATCAGGCTGAGCGGTCCTCGATGGGGACGTAGTCGCGCAGCGGATCTCCGACGTACACCTGGCGCGGGCGGCCGATCTTGGTCGCGGGATCGTTGATCATCTCGCGCCATTGCGCAATCCAGCCCGGCAATCGACCGAGGGCGAAGAGCACGGTGAACATGCGGGTCGGAAAGCCCATAGCCTTGTAGATGAGGCCGGTGTAGAAGTCGACGTTGGGATAGAGCCGGCGCGAAATGAAGAAGTCGTCGGCGAGCGCGACCTCTTCGAGGCGAAGTGCGATATCGAGCAGTGGGTCCTTGACGTCGAGGGCAGCGAAGACCTCATACGCGGCCTTCTTGACGATCGCGGCGCGCGGATCATAGTTCTTGTAGACCCGGTGACCGAAGCCCATGAGCTTCACGCCGTCCTGGCGATCCTTGACCTGGCGGATGAAGGTGTTGACACCTCCACCTGACGCGTGGATGCCCTCGAGCATCTCCAGCACCGCCTGATTGGCACCGCCATGCAGTGGGCCGAAGAGCGCATTGATCCCGGCGGACACCGATGCGAAGAGATTGGCGTGGGAGGAGCCCACGAGTCGCACAGTCGACGTCGAGCAGTTCTGCTCGTGGTCGGCATGCAGCAGCAGGAGCATGTTGAGCGTCTTAGACAGCACGGGATCGACGACATACTCCTCCGCGGGGACGGCGAACGTCATGCGCAGAAAGTTGTCGATGAAGCCGAGTGAGTTGTCCGGATAGATGAAGGGTTGCCCCACGGACTTCTTGTAGGCGTAGGCGGCGAGTGTGGGCAACTTGGCCATGAGGCGGATGGTGCTCATCTCGACCTGCTCAGGATCGAACGGGTCGAGCGAGTCCTGATAGAACGTCGACAGCGCCGAGACGGCCGATGACAGCACCGGCATCGGATGGGCATCACGCGGGAAGCCGTCGAAGAACGCCCGCAGCTCCTCATGCAGCATCGTGTGGCGCTTGATGCGCAACTTGAAGTCAGACAGCTCATCGGCAGTCGGCAGGTAGCCGTAGATGAGCAGGTAGGCGACCTCGAGGTAGGTCGACTGCTCAGCGAGCTGCTCGATCGGGTATCCGCGGTAGCGCAGGATGCCCTTGTCGCCATCGATGTAGGTGATCGCCGATGAGCAGGCCGCCGTATTGACGAAGCCGTGATCGAGGGTCACGTCGCCGGTCGTGGCCAGCAGCGCGCTGATGTCGAGCCCGGACTCCCCGATCGTGGAGGGGGCACGCTCCAAGGGCAATTCGCCGCCGGGGTAATTCAGGACGACATCACTCACGCGGCTACCTCCAGTGCCCGTGGACCCTTCGTGGGGGTCCGTCAACGGTGCCGTGGCCCCTCACGTGCGGTTGTCTCACCCGGAAGGGGCTCGGCGGCCCCACCGTATCCCGCGTACGCCGGCAGCCCTCCCCCGGGCTCGTCAGGCGCCGAGGCGCTCAGCTGCTCCCGCGATCACGACATCTGGTGCGGTGAGCGCCAGGCGCACATGACGGGCGCCACGGGAGCCGTAGAAGTCACCCGGAGCAACGAGGATTCCCCGCTCGGCTAGGTGGGCCGCCGTCTCCCAGCAGTCTTCGTCACGCGTCGCCCACAGGTAGAGGCCGGCCTCACTGTGGTCGATGCGGAATCCCGCCGCCTCCAGGGCGGGCGCGAGCACCCTGCGCCGGGCGATGTAGCGCGCCCGCTGTTCCTGGACGTGCTCATCGTCAGCCCACGCGACTTCAGCGGCGCGCTGCACAGGAAGGGGCGTCATGAGGCCGATGTGCTTGCGAATCTCCAACAGCCGGCGTACCAGGGCAGGGTCGCCGGCGATCGCGCCATAGCGATACCCGGCCATGTTGGAGCGCTTGGAGAGTGAGTGGAGGGCGAGCACGGACGTCGCATCGTCGCCGATGACACCGGCCGAGAGCGCGGAGCTCGGCTCCGTATCCCAGCCGAACTCCAGGTAGCACTCGTCCGAAGCCAGCACCGCACCGTGCTCGCGGGCAGCATCGACGAAGGCGCGGATCTCCTCGGTCGACATCACCCGACCCGTGGGGTTGCCCGGGGTGTTGATCCAGACGAGCTTGGCCCCTCGCACAGCATCGGGATCATCGGAGGCGACGACATCGCAGCCGGCGACAAGTGCGCCGACGACGTACGTCGGATAGGCGACCTCAGGCACGACCACGCGATCACCCGGTCGGAGCCCGAGCAGCATCGGCAGGAGGGCGACGAGTTCCTTAGAGCCGATGGACGGGATGACACCGATCTCCTCGGACCGCACGTCTGCGCGGCGTCGCATCCAGGCATCGAAAGACACGTTGGCGGTGTCGAGACCCGCGACGGTCGGATAGCCGGGTGAGTCGGCCGCGTCGGCGAGAGCGCGCTGCACGATCAGCGGGGTCGGATCGACAGGGCTGCCGATGGAAAGATCGGCAGGTCCGGGGTGTTCGCGCACGCGCGCAGCGAGTGGCGCGAGGCGATCCCAGGGGAAGTCAGGCAGGTCCAGCGAGCCGGCTGAGCCCTTCCGAGCAGGCTCGCTCAGCTCTCCGACTCCTTGCGCGGGACGGAGGCGAGCAGGGCGGCATCGAACTCCTGCGCCCCCAGTTTGGCCGCTCCGCCGGGAGATCCCAGGTCGGCGAAGAACTCGGCATTGGCCGCGGTGTAGTCCGACCACTCCTCAGGCACGTCATCCTCGTAGTAGATCGCCTCGACCGGGCAGACCGGCTCGCAGGCACCGCAATCAACGCACTCGTCGGGCTGGATGTAGAGCATCCGATCGCCCTCGTAGATGCAATCGACAGGGCATTCCTCGATGCAGGACTTGTCCTTGACGTCCACGCAGGCAAAGGTGATGACGTAGGTCACCGCAGGGCCTTTCGAACTCAGGCGGCACCTGGGCGCCGCTCGCATCGGACCGATCCAGGTCGCGGCCGGTACGGCGGAGCCGTCCTGCTTGGCGACCGGAGTCAGCCTGGCGCCGGGTGACGCCGGGGCCACCGTATCGTCCGGGCCCGCGGCCTAGCGCTGCGACGTCCCGCGGATGGGACCAAGCGCCTGCGTCGCGACCGACTCGCCCTCGATCGGGGCGTCTCCGGGTCCGTCGCCCGGCTCCTCCGTCGGCTCTGCGGTCGGAGCGTCAGTGGGCTCGGGGGCCGGGTCCCCTCCGTCCTCCTTGTCCTTGTCCTTGTCCTTGTTCTTGTCGGGCTTCTCCCCGCAGACCACCTGGGGGGCCGGGCGGTACGTCGTGGTGAAGGTCTCGCGCCGCACCTCCACATCGCCCTCGTAGAAGATGCGATCGACGTCGATAGTGAAGCCGGGACCGCCGGTCTGAGCCGAGCACGTGGATGATTCGTTGTAGATCTTGTTGTTCCTGGTGATCCCGTAGCGCTCGCCGACGTCGGCATCAATCTTTGTGTAGATCTTGGTGCTGTACATCCGCACCGTCATCGACGTCTCGTCGGACTCGGCAGTGATGAAGACGCCGTACGGCGTGTCGTTGCGGAACTTCATGTCGAAGCCGTCCCACGCGACCGTCGCCTCGAGCCCGGGCACGTAGCGGGAGATGTAGACCGAGTGGGCCTGCACCTCGACCGGCTCGAGACCGGCGTAGAACGCCGCGGACCACATCGTCGTCGTGGCGGCGGACAGACCGCCACCGAGCGCCTGGCGGAAGATTCCACCCGGTCCGATGACCCAGCCCTCCATGTAGCCACCGACGGGATCGCGATTCTCGGTCTTCTCATTCATGGAGAAGACCTCGCCCGGGAGGAGCAGAGTGCCATCGATGTACTCCGACGCGACGGCGAGGTTATGCGCGAGGTATTCGGCGTAGTTGACCTGTTGAGTGAAACTCGAGATCTCCTCGACGACGCCGAGCTTGAGCGCATCCTCGGTGGTCAGTACGGGATCGCGCACGGTCACCGGTGCCGGCGCCACTCGCGCATCGCCCTCGCTGAACATCGCGTTGCCGA
>JBEAQC010000015.1:0-4172 GCA_041164085.1 Actinomycetota bacterium | reverse complement strand
CGGTACGCCGCGACGTGAGCGATGCAGGGACAGGTCCTCGGCATCCGCGCCAAGCGGCACGACGCAGCCTGCGCCGGGATAGACGAGGGGTCGGACGAGGAGCCGATCCAGGTCCGTGCTGCAGCGCACATCGACCGTGCTCATGCGAGCACCTCCTCACGGGGCATGCGCTCTTCGCGCAAATCGTCGAACGTGTCCTGGGGAGTTCGGGCCATCACGCGCCTCACGACAAGCGCAATGACGACGGCACCTGTGCCGGCGTACATCCACATCCAGGACGCTGTGTCACTGCCGGCGAGGACGCCGTGAAGCCAGGCGAGCACCCAGCCCGCCGCGGCCAGGCGGTGAAGGGGCAGCCAGACTCGGCCCAGTCCCCGACCGGCCAGGCCGGCGGTGAGTCCGGAGATGAGCCCGGACCACAGGGCCAGGAGCCCCAGCGTCACAGGCAGGGGTCGGTACGCCGAGCCGAAGGGCACGAGTGCACCCCACCAGCCGACCTCGGCCCAGGGGTCGATCGCAAGCACGACGATGTGAAGCACGATGAAGACGAGCGCGAAGATCGCGAGCAGAACGTGTATGCGCAGTCGCTGCGCGATCCCGATGACGCGGGCTGCCGACTTCGGCGGACTCGCAAGGAGTAGGCCCGCGATGGTGACCGCCGTGAGCAAGAGGTACGAGATCAAACCCGAGGCTCGCGCAACAACCCAGAGGCCCATATCCGCACCCGTCGCCGTCATCCAGGCGTATCCCAGCAGTGCGCCCGTCAGGCCCGCGGAGAGTCCCAGCGCCGCGCCCACCACGATGCCCCGAGCGAGACTTGGCTCGACGCGGTCACTTCGGAGATCAGCGGGCATCGGGCGCCTCCCAGAGGATGCGGCCGCGGATCGGCTCGCTGCTGCCGAGTGCGCCGTTGCCATCGACCCAGAGGGCCGCAAGACCGGTGTCCTCGGCGAATGCCGAGATGCCGTGAGCGCCTTGCAGGAAGGCTGCCTTCGTCCAGACCTCTGCCCAGGCGGGGTCATGGTCAATCACCGTGACCGAGAGGAGACCCGACGCCGCGGGCTCACCCGTCCGCGGATCGATGAGGTGATGCACGTCGCGATCACCCGCACGCCAGCGGCGCACCTTGATGGACGAGGTCGCCACGGCGGCATCGGTGACGTTCAGTACGGCAATCGGTGCGTTCGGCGCGTCCGTCCCAGCGCGACGCGGATCCTCGACGGACGCACGCCACCCGCGCGCCTCGCCGGCCTCGCGCTCCGGGCCATCGCCGTAGGTGGCGAGGTCACCGCCAGCCTCGACGAGCGCGGCGCGGCCCAGTCCCGCGAGGAGCTCCATGCCACGTCGCACGGCGTACCCCTTGCCGATGCCCCCGAGGTCGAGGGGATCGACGCCCAGGCGGACCCGCGATCCCGCATGGTCGAAGTCGGGCCTCCAGGGCTGCCGAGTCCAGGACTCGGGCAGTGCAGCTGCCGCGGTCGTCACATCGCCCGCGGAGAAGTTGAGCGAGCGGTCATAGCCGAGGGCGTGGAGCGTCCGGAAGACGCGAGGATCGAACGCACCGCCTGTGCGCTCGTATGCCGCGTTCGCAAGCTCAATTGCCGCGAAGCAGTGGGGATCGACGCTCGTCCACTCGCCGGGCTGGGCGTTGGCGCGCATGAGGTCGCTGCTGTCATCGAAGCGCGTGCATGCGCGCTCGATGTCACGGAAGGTCGCTTCGACCTGTGCGAGCGCCTCTGACGGATCGCGCACCGGGTCAATCACACGCACGGTGATGTCACTGGCCATCGCGCGAAAGCGGCGGGCCACGTCGTGGTCTGTGGTCACGGTGGTCACCTCAGCCCCCCGACGATCCGGTCCAGGTATCCGCGGCCGGCGCTGGTGCGGGAGCAGGAGCGGGTGCCGGCTGCGCCGCCGCGCCGCCGCCCGAACCATTGGACGCGGGGGTGCTGGGCACCCATGTGGCATTCCCGGATTGACTCGAGGCCCCTCCCGACGTGCGAGCGGCCTTGGCCTCCTTGCGCGCCCGCTCAACAGCCCGAGCAAGGCGCTTAGCCTTCCGGCGCAGTTGGGCCAGCGAGGGTTGCTCTGATGTGGCGCCCGGGCGCACATCCACCGTGATGGCCTCAGCGCTCGCAACGACCGGTGCAGGTGTCACCTCGACCGCGGTCGCGAGCGGATTGTTGCTCGCCGCCCACAGGATCGAGCCGGCGGCCAGCGCCGCCACCAAGGGCGAGACCACCGCTGCGGCTGACCAGCTCGCGCGCGTGGGTCGCGTCCTAGTCATCGTCGTGGTCCTCATCGTGATCATCGTCATCGTGATCAACGTCGTCGTAGCGATCGTCGTCATGATCGTCGTCGCTGTAGCCACCGTCGTCGTAGTCGTCGTCATCATCGTCGTAGCCGGACCCGGAGCCGCTGCCGGACGATCCGGTCCAGGTGTCACTCGACGGCTGCGGCGCAGGAGTCGAGGCACTGCCCCCGTTGCTGCCGCCGCTGTTCGTCGTTCCGGAACCGGTATCCGCTTGGTTGACCTCGATGGTGACGGTCTCGCCTCTCGCGACAGCAGCCGCGGCCGTCGGGGATGCCGATGCCAGTCGGTCCAAGGCGCGCTGCGACTTGGCGATGTCCTCCTCGAGGCGAGCGCGTTCGGCGGCCTCGGCCGGATCCGAGGCCGTAGGCGAGGATGACGCCACCACCGTCTGGGTCGTTGGCGCGGGTGCGGCACCCACTGGCACGTTGGCCAGCGCAACTACTCCACCGGCTACGGCCCCGGCGGCCGCAGCGGCGGCCACGACCATCTTGCGTGTCTGCTTCATTGCTCCTCCTCGCACCAGGCGCTTCGCCTGCTCGAACTCCAGGAAACACGGCCGACGGCAGCCTCAGGCCAAGCGCAGGTAAGGCCCGGGTAAAGGACACGGACCGACGTCGGACACAGGACCCTCGGAGCGTCGGCGCCCTCAACCTCACACGCGGTGGCACCCTGGATCGGTGAGCACCGCACTTCCGTGGGACCAGGCACGCCGCGTTGCGGCAGCGGCCGCCTCGCCCCTCGCCCCCGTCGCGGTGCGGCTCGACGCGGCCCTCGGTTGTGCCCTCGCCAACCCGATCTCAGCACTGACCGACCTCCCGGCCTTCGACACCGCAGCCATGGACGGCTACGCCGTCTGCGGACCCGGCCCGTGGACCCTCGCCGAGTCCGAAATCCGCGCCGGCAGCGAGATGCTCACGCGCCTGGATCCGGGCAGCGCCGCCGCCATTGCCACGGGCGCCGCCCTGCCCAGCGGATGCGACGCCGTCCTACGCAGCGAACTGGCACGAGTCGAGACCGCGTTGCACGGTGCCCGGCTCTACGCCCTGGATCCCCTCACCGGACTGCCTGACGACGGCGGGACGCCACTTCCGCCCGGCACCGACGTGCGTCCGCGGGGCGAGGAGTGCGCGGAAGGTGAGCCACTCGTGCCCGCCGGCTCCGTCGTCACGCCAGCCATGCTCGGCCTCGCCGCAGCTGCGGGGTACGACTCCCTCGATGTCATCCCCCCACCCACGGTGGCGGTCCTCGTCCTCGGGGATGAGCTCCTCGACCGCGGTCTGCCTCGGCCCGGTCGCGTGCGTGACGCACTCAGCCCGCTCGTGCCGCCGTGGCTCGCCGACCTCGGTGCGCGCGCGAATCCACCGATCCGAGTGCCGGACACCCGACAGGCCCTGCTCGACGAGATCGAGGACTCCACCGCGGACGTCATCGTCACAACAGGATCGACAGCGTCGGGACCGGTCGACTTCGTCCACGATGTGCTTGACCACCTGGGTGCGCGCTGGGTCGTCGACGGCGTGCAGGTCAGGCCCGGACACCCGATGCTCCTCGCCGTGCTTCCCGACGGCCGACCCATCGTCGGCCTTCCCGGAAATCCGCTCGCAGCCGTCAGCGGCCTCGTGACTCTCGCCGCTCCCCTCATCGCCGCGATGCGCGACGTGCCATCCCTCGATGAGGACGTGGTCCTCGGCGTCGATGTCACCAGCCATCCTCGGGACACGCGCATCATCCCCGTGGTCATCGAGGACGGACAGGCACGCCCGCTGCGCTTCGACGGACCGGCCATGCTGCGCTCCCTGGCCCTTGCCGACGCCCTCGTAGCGATCCCGCCCTCGGGTGGGCTCGCCGGCAGCGCCGT
>JBEAQC010000014.1:0-4062 GCA_041164085.1 Actinomycetota bacterium | reverse complement strand
TCCTTGCCGATGAAGTCGGCGTCCTTGATCTTCTTGGGTGCCATACCCGCCTCGACGACGCTGAAGTCGCCCTCGAGCTCGGGGCCGTAGGCGCGGTAGCCCTTCTCGAGGCGACCGGTGGTGCCGTAGACGCCGATGCCGACGGGGATGAGGCCGTGCTCCTGGCCCGCGCCCCAGATCGCATCCCACACCGCCAGGCCGTCGGCCATCGGGACGTAGAGCTCCCAGCCGAGGTCGCCGACGTAGGAGATGCGCGAGGCCAGCACGGTCTTGCCGGCGATGGTGATCTCGCGGCAGGTGCCGAAGCCGAATCCGTCATGGCTCACGTCGGCATCCGTGACCGACGAGAGGATCGCGCGGGCGTTCGGGCCCCACAGGCCGATGGTGGAGATATCGTCGGTGAAGTTGGTGAACGTCGCACCCTCGGCGGCGTTGTCCTTGAACCACTTGAAGTCGCTCATGCCGTGAGCGCCGCCCGTGACCACGCGGAAGTGGTCATCACCGAGGCGCATCACCGTGAGGTCGGACTTGAAGCCGCCGTTGGGCGCGAGCACCGGGGTATAAACGACCTTGCCGATCGCGACGTCCATCTGGCGCATGCAGACACGCTGCACAGTGGCGAGGGCGCCGGGGCCGGTGATGTCGAAGAGCGCGAAGGCGGTGAGGTCGACCAGACCTGCGGTCTCGCGCATCTGCAGGTGCTCAGCGTTGATGATGGGCGACCACCAGCGCGACTCCCACTCCGCGGTGCGCGGCATCACGGCGTCGCCGTACTTGTCGACCAGGCCGGCATTGGAGTCGTACCAGAAGGGGCGTTCCCACTGGACCGTCTCGTAGAAGACGGCACCGAGGGCCTTCTCGCGCTCGTAGTACGGCGAGAGGCGCACCTCGCGGTTGGACGACCACTGCTCGGCCGGGTGCACGATGCCGTAGGTCTTGTTGAAGCCCTCCGACGTGCGGTCCTTGATGTGCTTGGTGGTCGTCTGACCGGGGTAGAAGCGGGCGATGTCGGAGGCGTGCAGGTCGATCTCGGGCTGGCCGAGCACCATCCACTCGGCCATGGCGCGTCCGACACCCGGGCCCTCCTTGACCCAGACGGCTGCGGCGGACCACAGGCCCTTGACCTCGGGGGTCTCGCCGAGGATCGGCATGCCGTCCGGCGTGAGGGACAGCAGGCCGTTGATGGCGTACTTCTCCTGAGCGCCCTCGTCGCCCACGATCTCGGGCATGAGTTCGAGCGCGTGCTCGTCCTGGTCGGCGAAGTCGTCCGGAGTGAAGGGGAACTCGGTGGGGGAGAGCGCGGCCTCGGCGTTCGAGGGGATGTCCTCTGCGTCGTACAGGATCGGCCGGTGCGCGTAGGAGCCGATCTCCAGGCCCGTGCCGTGCTGACGCTCGTACATGTTGGTGTCCATGTCACGGACGATGGGGTACTCGAGGTCACCCTTGGCGTCGGCGAACATCGCGACGGGGCCGATGTCCTTCATCTGGTGCACCGCCGGGGTGAGGGGGATCTCGGCGCCGGCCATGGCTGCGATCTGACGGCTCCAGCAGCCGCACGCGATGACGACGTACTCCGCCTCGATCGTGCCCTGGTCGGTGACGACGGCTTTGATCCGGCCGTCCTGCACGGTGAGGTCCTCGACCTCGACATTGGCGAAGGACTGCAGGGCACCCATCTCGATGGCCTTCTCGCGCATGAGCGTGCCGGCGCGCAGGGAGTCGCACACGCCCACGCCCTTGGTGTAGAAGCCGCCGAGGATGACGGTCTCGTCGATGAAGGGGACCATCTCCTTGACCTCGTCCGGCGTGAGCAGGCTCATGTCCTCGATGCCCCACGACTTGCCCGAGGTGATGCGGCGATGAAGTTCCTGCATGCGCTCGGGCGTGCGAGCCACCTCGATGCCGCCGGACTCGAAGAACGTGTCGAGTTCGATGTACTGCGCGAGGCTGTCGAGCGTGAGCTGCGCCATCTCCTTGTTGTGGTCGACGAGGAAGATGAAGTTCGACGCGTGGCCGGTCGACCCTCCCGGATTGGGCAGCGGGCCCTTGTCGATCTGGACGATGTCGCGCCAGCCCAGGCGCGCCAGGTGATAGGCCACGGAATTGCCCACGATGCCGGCGCCGATGACGACGCACTTGGCCTTGCTCGGCAGGGTGCTCATTGTCTTCCTCTCGGATGGTGCGTATCGGGTGGTGCGTTGCTAAATGGCCCGGCGTACCTCGGCCTCGAAGCCGTGGACGTGGGAGGACATGACCTCGGCCGCCCGCTCGGCGTCGCCGGCGCGGATGGCGAGGAGGAGGTCCCTGTGCTCGGCGACCGCGTCCCCAAGGTGCATGACCCGGTCGAGGGCGAGGAACCAGATGCGCAGGGCGTGCATGTAGTGCTGGTCGCACATCGACTGCAGGAAGTCGTTGTGCGCGCAGTGGTAGACGTGATGGTGGATGCGCTGGTCGAGTTCGATGAGGGCGCGCATATCGGGGGCGGCTGCGATCGCGTCGATGTCGGCGAGGAGCGCGTCGATGACGCTGAGGTCCTCGTCGGTACGCCGCTCCGCGGCCAGGCGCGCGGCGAAGGGCTCCATCGCCTCGCGCACCTCCGAGAGAGAGGCGAGATCACGCGGATCGAGGGCGGCGACGAACATCCCGCGGCGGGGGTAGACCTCGACCAGGCGCTCGTGGGCCAGGGTGCGCAGGGCCTCGCGGATGGGGGTGCGGCCCAGGCCCAGGCGTTCTTGGAGCTCGGGCTCGCTGATGAGGGCCCCGGGGGCCAACTCGAGGGTGACGATGAGTGCCCGGATCTCGCGGTAGGCAAGGTCGGCCTGGGACTCCCCGCCACGAAAGTCGGGCTGGACGAGGACGGCCGGGGCGCTCACGGGGATAGATATATCAGTTATGCGGGCAGTTGTACATCAGATTCCCGAGGTGGGGTCCGGCCGCCCGCGTCGACCATTCGGCGGCCATTCGGTCGACAGCGCCGTCCCGCAGCAGCCATTCGGTCGACGGCAGTGGCCTGCCTAGGGGAGCAGGCCGCTCAATTCCGGTCCTAGGCGGCCGGTGGCGTCGACGATCTCCAGCGGCAGGCCTAGGCGGTCCGCCGCCCGCTGGGCAGCGCGCTCCAGGTCGGGCGTACGCCGCCCCGCCAGCCACACCACCCGCGTGTAGTGGCGAAAGTAGTCGTCTCGCAGCTCGGGATGGCGATCCAGTCCCAGCTCGCGCCACACGACGCGGTCGAAGGACAGCACAAGGAAATCGGTGAGCACGTAGGTCCCGGGTTGGGCTTCCCAGATCTGGGTCATCTCGTCCTCGCCGGCGTAGAGGTCGTAGCAATGCCGGCCCGGAAGGCGACGCACGTCGAGGCGCTCGCACACCTCGTCCAGCGCGCCGTGCGTGCCGCAGTCGGCGTAGCCGATCGCGATCTCGTCGTAGTCGTCTTTCAGTTCGAGCACGAGGCGCTCGACCTCGGGGGCGATGCGCTCGGGCCGGTTGTGCAATAAGGGAGGCAGCGGATGGATCGCGACGTCCGCGCCCGACTCCTCGATCCACGCCGAGGCATCGGCGCTCAGCGCGCCGCAGAGGATGAGCGCGCGGCTAGGCAGTCGCTTTCGAAGGGGCTCCGCCCCTTCGAGGCGCGACCTAGGGGAAGGCGAGCTCATCGACGAAGCGATCGTTGAAGTCCGTGCGGTCGGACAGCTCGACGTAGTGGATCTCCTCCAGCAGGGCGTGCGCGCCGTGGCGCTCGGAGTCTGACAGCAGCGCCATCTTGGCTCCCTCGCCCGCGACATTGCCCGCACTCACTATCCGCATCACGGGGATCTGCGGCACCAGGCCGATGCCGATGGCACTGCGTGCAGAGAGATAGGTGCCGAAGGACCCCGCCAGCAGCACCTGCTGGATCTCGGACTCCTCGACGCCGAACTCCTCCAGCAGTAGCTTCCATCCGGTGGAGATCGCCGCCTTGGCGAACTGCAGCTCGCGTACGTCGCGCTGGCTGAGGAAGACATCACTGCCCTCAGCCGACTCCTCGGCTGTCGCAAGGACGAAGAGCCGCTCGCCGTCACGCTC
>JBEAQC010000013.1:0-10440 GCA_041164085.1 Actinomycetota bacterium | reverse complement strand
ATCGCAGCCGCCTAGTGCGCCTCGGCGCGCCTGCCCCGGGGACGCAGTCGCTACCCTTCCCACGTGGGCATCCAGATTTCTCCGAGCATCCTCTCCGCGGATTTTGCGCGGCTGGGGGAGGAGATCGCTCGCGTACCGGACGCGGACTGGATCCACGTGGACGTTATGGACAACCACTTCGTCCCCAACCTCACGGTCGGCCTCCCTGTCGTGGAGAGCCTGCTGGCCGCGACGCCGATCCCCCTTGACTGCCATCTGATGATCACCGACCCCGACCGCTGGGCCCCGGGCTACGCCGAGGCGGGCGCGGGCAGCGTCACCTTCCACGCGGAGGCCGTCAAGGCCCCGGTGCGATTGGCGCGTACCTTGCGCGGGCTCGGCGCTCGCGCCGGCCTCGCGGTCAACCCCGCGACCCCCATCACGCCGTACGCCGATCTACTGCCGGACCTCGACATGCTCTTGATCATGTCCGTCGAGCCCGGGTTCGGCGGTCAGCCCTTCCTCGACATGGTGTTGCCCAAGATCGCGCAAGCGCGCGAGATGGTGCGGCGCTACGGCGGAGACATCTGGGTGCAGGTGGACGGCGGCATCAGCGAGTCGACTATCGAGCGCTGCGCGGCAGCAGGCGCCGACGTCTTCGTCGCGGGTTCGGCGGTCTTCGGCGCGGACGACCCCGATCGCATGGTGCGCAGGCTTCGCGAGCTCGCCATCGCCGCCGCGGGGGAGTAGTGACCCGCGCACGGGAGCAGGAGGCGATGCGCCGGGCTATCGACCTCGCTGTCACCGCCGACATCCCCGACGGTCCCAATCCGCGAGTGGGCTGCGTGCTCCTGGCGTCCGATGGGACCGTCATCGGTGAGGGCAGGCACCTCGGTGCCGGCACCGCCCATGCCGAGGTCCAGGCGCTTCAGCAGGCAGGCGCGGCCGCTCGTGGCGCCACGGCGATCGTCACCCTCGAGCCGTGCAATCACACCGGCCGCACCGGCCCGTGCAGCGAGGCGCTCATCGCAGCAGGCGTCGAACGTGTCGTGTTCGCGCAGTCGGACCCCCACGCCCTTGCGGCGGGTGGTGCCGCGCGTCTGCGCGATGCCGGCATCGACGTCGAGGGCGGTGTGCTGGAGAGCCAGGCGGAGCACATCAACATCGCGTGGACGCATGCGGTCACCACGGGCAAGCCCTTCGTCACCTGGAAGGTCGCGTCGACTCTGGACGGACGTGTCGCAGCAGCCGACGGCACGAGCCGATGGATCACCGGAGAGGCGTCGCGCGCAGAGGTCCATCGTTGGCGACGTCAATGCGATGCGATCGCCGTCGGCACGGGCACGGTCGCGATCGACGATCCGCACCTCACGGCGCGCGATCACACGGGACAACTCGCCGACATCCAGCCCCTGCGCGTGATCGTCGGCAACGGCGAGATCTCCGACGGGGCACGGGTGCTCGATGACGCCGCACCCACCCTCCACCTACGCACTCACGAGGTCGGTGAGGTCCTCGCCGCGCTGGCGCAGCGAGATGTGCGCCACCTCCTTCTCGAGGGAGGCCCGCGTCTGGCGGCCGCATTCCTGGCGGCAGGCGCGGTCGATGAGGTCGTCTGGTACGTCGCACCGCTGATGCTGGGCGGTGGTCCACCGGCACTCGCCGACATGGGAGTGGGCACCCTCGCTGACGGCGTCCGCCTGAGGGACGTGCGCGTCGAGCAGGTGGGCGAGGATGCGAGGATCAGCGGGCGCATCTGATCAGGAGGAACCGTGTTCACCGGCATTGTCGAAGAAGCAGGCGAGATCACCGAGGTGGTCCACCTGCCTGATGACGCGCTGCGCATCGTCGTGAGGGGCCCCGTCGTCACCGATGGCACGCGCCACGGTGACTCGATTGCCGTCAATGGAGTGTGCCTCACCGTCACGGACCTCACCGACGGCACGTTTGCCGCCGACGTCATGCGGGAGACTCTCGTGCGTAGTTCGCTGCGCGATGCCCGCGCGGGCATGCGCGTCAACCTCGAGCGCGCGGTGCTGCCGTCGTCACGACTGGGTGGCCACATCGTCCAGGGCCATGTCGATGGCACGGGCACCCTCGTGTCGCGGGTGAACTCCGAGCACTGGGACGTCCTACGTTTCGCTGCGCCTGAAGGGCTCCGGCGCTACCTCGTGGACAAGGGATCCATCGCGATTGACGGGGTCTCGCTCACGGTGTCCGCCGTAGGCCCCGCTGCGGAATGGTTCGAGGTCTCCCTCATCCCGACCACCCTGTCTCTCACGACGCTCGGAGACCGTCGGGTGGGAGATGTGGTCAATCTCGAGGTCGATGTGATCGCGAAGTACGTCGAAGGGCTGCTCCGGCCGGGTGAGAGCAATGGCTGACCAGGCATGCGGCCTCGAGGGCGCCCGGGATGCGTTCGCCCGCGGAGAGATCGTCGTCCTCGTAGACGAGGGTGACGATGCTGCGGGGGAGCCCGGCGGCGGCGACATCGTTGTCTCGGGATCTTTCGCCGATGCCGCTCGCGTCGCCTTCGTGTCCCGACACGGCTCCGGATGCGACCAGGTCGCCATGGACGCTGACGTCCTGGATCGACTCGACCTGCCACCCATGGCCCTGGGCGCGGACGGGCGCCCCTCGGCGGCGGCTGTCACCGTCGATGCGCGCACCGCATCCGCCGGTGGGGTGACCGCGGAGGACCGGGCGCTGACGCTTCGATTGCTCGCGGATCCGATGACGCGCCCGACCGATCTGGTGCGTCCGGGTCACCTGGCGCCCGTGCGCGCGGTTCCCGGAGGCACCCTGCGGCGCGCGGGCCGACCCGAGGCCGCCGTCGACCTCGCGGTCCTCGCCGATCAGTCGCCGGTCGTCCTGCGTGTGGAACTCGCCACTGACCAGGGCACTCTCATGACGCCCGACCAAGCGCGGGCCTTCGCCGCAGATCATGGACTCGCGTGCGTCACCCTCAGCGAGATCATCGCGCACCGGCGCCGCGGCGAGCGCCACGTCGAGCGCTACTCGGAGGCTGAGCTCGCCACGGAGTTCGGCACCTTCACGGCGATCGACTTCCGCAACCGGCTCGACGGCATCGAGCATGTAGCGCTCGTTGCCGGTGACATCGGCGATGGCGAGAGGGTGCTTGTGCGCGTGCACTCGGAGTGCCTGACCGGTGACATCCTCGGCTCCCTGCGCTGTGATTGCGGTCACCAGCTCCACGCCGCGATGCAGGCGGTCGCGGCCGAGGGACGTGGCGTGGTTCTGTACCTGCGCGGCCACGAGGGTCGCGGTATCGGCCTGCTCCACAAGCTCCAGGCCTACCAACTCCAAGATTCCGGCAGGGACACCGTCGACGCCAATCTCGATCTCGGACTGCCGGCCGACGCCCGCGATTACGGCATCGGCGCGCAGATCCTGACTGACCTCGGCGTGCGCTCGATGCGGCTACTGAGCAACAATCCCGCCAAGCGCGCGGGCCTAGAGGGCTATGGCCTGTCCATCGCCGAGCGCGTCCCCCTCGTCATCGTCCCCAACGAGCACAATGCGCGCTATCTCGCGACGAAGGCCGAGCGGATGGGTCACGAATACCGTGACGCGACAGAGGAGACCGTCGACGGGAGGACTGCATGAGTGGCGCGGGCGCAGCTCGCATGAGTGTCGAAGGTGCGCAGGGCATGCGCATCGACATCATCGCGGCCTCGTGGCATGACCGGGTCATGTCCGGTCTCATCGCCGGCGCCCAGACGATCCTGCGCGAGGCTGGATGCGATGCCCGCCTGCTGCGCGTTCCGGGCGCCTTCGAACTCCCTGTCGTAGCGGGTGCCTGCGCTCGGGCCGGGGCTGAGGCTGTCGTCGCCCTCGGTGTCGTCATCCGTGGCGGCACTCCGCACTTCGACTACGTGTGCGAGGCGGCGACTTCCGGCCTGACGCGGGTGGCCTTGGACACGGGGGTCCCGGTCGGCTTCGGGCTTCTCACCTGCGACGACGAACAGCAGGCGCTCGACCGCGCGGGGCTCGACGGGTCGCGCGAGGACAAGGGTGCCGAGGCGGCGGAGGCCGCTATCGCGACGGCGCTGCTGCTGCGGCAGATCCGCACGCCCTAGGCTGACCGTCGTGAAGACCTTCGATGCTCTGTACGCCGAGCTCCACGAGAAGGCTGCCTTCCCCGAGGGCTCGGGCAACACGCGCCGTCTGCTCGATGAAGGAGTGCACGCGATCGGCAAAAAGGTCGTCGAGGAGGCCGCCGAGGCCTGGATGGCGGCCGAACACGAGGGTCGCGAGCGCACAGCCGAGGAGATCGCGCAGCTGCTCTATCACGCCCAGGTGCTCATGATCGCAAGCGGCGTCACGCTCACCGATGTCTACGAGCGGCTCTGACATGCTCCGCGTCGCACTGCCCAATAAGGGCCAACTCGCCGAGCCGGCGCGTGACATGCTCCATGAGGCTGGCTACCTCCGTTCGTCAGGAGCCCGGGACCTCGTCGTTCAGGATCCCGACAACGATGTCGAGTTCTTCTTCCTCCGCCCCAAGGACATTGCGATCTACGTCGGTGAAGGCACCCTGGACCTCGGAATCACCGGGCGCGACATGCTGCTCGACTCCGGTGCCGACGCGGAGGAAGTCGCACAGCTCGGTTTCGGGGGGTCGACCTTCCGGCTGGCGGCCCCGGTCGGCACCGCGACCACGGTGGAGGACCTGGCAGGCCGACGTATCGCTACGTCCTATCCAGGGGTGCTCGCCGCCTTCCTCGAGCAGCGCGGGATCGACGCCCGTGTCGTGCGCCTGGACGGCGCGGTCGAGAACGCGGTGCGCCTCGGTGTTGCCGACGCCGTCGCCGATGTCGTTGCCACGGGGACGACATTGCGCCAGGCGGGCCTGGAGACGATCGGCGAGCCGATTCTCGTGAGTGAGGCCCTCGTCGTGCGCCGCCGCGGTGCACCCGTCGACGTCACGATCGACACCTTCGTGCGACGCCTGCACGGCGTGATGGTGGCGCGGTCCTACGTCCTCGTGGACTACGACATCCGCTCCGAGAATGTCGATGCCGCCTGCATGGTCACGCCCGGCTTCGAGTCCCCGACTATCTCCTCTCTTCACGATCCCGCGTGGGTGGCCGTGCGCGCGATGGTGCCGCGCCGCGACGTCCACCGGGTCATGGACGACCTCTATTCCCTGGGAGCGCGAGGGATCCTGGTCACCGCGATCCACGCCAGCCGGCTGTGACCGCTGGGGACGGCCGGCACATCGAGGTCCCCGCCCGATTCGCCGGCGACGACGGCAGCCCGGACCCGCGCTGGGAGGCGGCCTACGCCGACCCCTCCCGGGTGGAGCAGTTGCTGCGAGACGGCGTACGCCTGCTCGTGCCGATCGTGTCGGTGCTGGATGAGGCGGACCCGCAGACCGGCGCGGACAAGTCCAGCCACATGGCCAGCGTCAGCCTCATCCAAGACGATGGCCGACGCGGCCTGCTGGCCTTCACGAGCATCGCGTCCATGCGCTCGTGGGATGCGGATGCGCGACCGGTGCCCGTGATGTGCCACGACGTGGCGGCGGCGGCGGTCCAGGAAGGTGCCGACGGGGTCCTCGTCGATATTGCCGGACCGGTGAGGTTCGCGATCGACGGAGAGTTGCTCACCGCGCTCGCCGCTCGCGCCACCGACTAGCCGCGCCGCTGCGACAGGTGGCCGGGATTCGGGGCGTGGAAACGCGGCCGCGTGTCGCCCAGCACGTGACCGCCTGGACGACTAGGGCGTGACCGGACCGGTCAGCCGCTCGCCCGGGCCATCGCCCGGTGCATCGGGAATCGGCGATGCCTCGCGGAACGCCCGCTGCAAGGTGCTGAGGCCATCGCGCAGGGGAGCGGCATGCTGGGAGCCGAGATCCGGCGCCGCCGCGGTGACCAGGCCAGCCAGCGCATTGATGAGGATGCGGGCCTCCGCCAGATCGACGTCAGCCTGCGCATCGGGACCCTCGCCGAGCCCGCATCGGATCGCGGCGGCGGTCATGAGGTGGACCGCCAGTGTGGAGACGACCTCGACGGCAGGCACCTCTGACAGGTCGCGCACGGCGTTATCGGGAGCATCGAGGGAGTCCGGGGAGTCGGTCACGGGTCTAGCCTGCCAGCCGTCCGTCCCCGGTCGGATACCTCCACGTCGCCACCGGCGAACTTTGAGCGGATCGGGTCGAAAATCAGTCGAATCCGCTCGATGTTCACCCGCCGCGGCGCCCTCTCTCCATGAACGTCCCGGTTGGTGACACTTACGGCCGACCCCAAATGTCAACAACCGGGACGTCCGGCGGACTGAGGCCATCCCCCAGCCTGCCAGCCGGGTGGCCCGGACCACCGCGGGGACGGATCGCCCCATTCGGGCTGGTACCCTCATCCCTGACCGGCTGCTCCGTGCAGCCCGCGAAGTGGAACTCGGTTCCCACCTGCCGCCCCCGGGTGTCAGGTCTCGATAGCCCGATCGATCGGGCCTGTCGTGCCGAGCCCTCGCGTCGAGGGCCACCCTCGAGATCAACGCCGATGACGGTCATCGGCGACTGACGTCGAGGAGGCGCCATCAGCGTCGAGCCCCGGATCAACGACCGGATCCGCGTCCCAGAGGTGCGACTTGTCGGTCCCCAGGGTGAGCAGGTCGGCATCGTCCGCATTGAGGATGCCCTCCGACTCGCCCAGGATTCCGATCTCGATCTCGTCGAGGTCGCACCCATGGCGAAGCCGCCCGTGTGCAAGCTCATGGACTACGGCAAGTTCAAGTACGAAGCCGCAGTCAAGCTCCGCGAGGCGCGCAAGAACCAGGCGCACACCGTCATCAAGGAGATGAAGCTCCGCCCCAAGATCGACCAGCACGACTACGACACCAAGAAGGGTCACGTCGTGAGGTTCCTGAAGGCGGGGGACAAGGTGAAGATCACCATCATGTTCCGCGGCCGCGAGCAATCTCGCCCCGAACTCGGGTTGAGGCTCCTGGCCAAGCTTGCGGAGGATGTGGAGGATCTCGGATTCGTCGAAGCGGCCCCCAAGCAGGACGGTCGCAACATGATCATGGTGCTCGCGCCGCATCGCACCAAGACGGCCCAGGCCAGGGTCGCCGATCCCGACGTCGAGGCCATCGCCGCCGAGGCCTGAGTACGACCCCCATCTGGGGCCGCCCTACCGAGAGGACAGCAATGCCGAAGCAGAAGACCCATAGCGGGGCCAAGAAGCGATTCAAGGTGACCGGCTCGGGCAAGATCACGCACGAGCAGGCCAATCGGCGCCACCTCATGGAGGGCAAGTCCAGCCGCCGCACCCGTCGCCTCATGGCCGACGAGACCGTCAAGCCCGCAGACGTCAAGAAGGTCAAGCGCCTTCTGGCGAAGTGACCCGCACCCCTTCGAAGGAGATCCGACATGGCACGCGTGAAGAGAGCAGTCAACGCTCACAAGAAGCGCCGTGAGGTCCTGGAGCAGGCGAGCGGTTACCGCGGCCAGCGCTCCCGGCTCTACCGCAAGGCCAAGGAGCAGGTCACTCACTCGCTCGTCTACGCCTACAACGACCGCAAGGACCGCAAGGGCGACTTCCGTCGCCTCTGGATCCAGCGCATCAATGCCGCCGTTCGCGCGCGCGGCATGACCTACAACCGCTTCATCCAGGGCCTGAAGGCTGCCGACGTGCAGGTCGACCGCCGGATGCTCGCGGAGATCGCCGTGAGCGATCCGCAGGCGTTCGATGCGCTCGTCGAACTCGCACGTACGTCGCTCCCCGCATCGGCGGCCTGATCGACCGATGCCGGCCGACCTGACGTCGACGCGCTCCGCGCGCGTCACCGAGGTCCGCCACCTGTACGACCGAAGGCACCGCGCTGAGCGCGGTGCCTTCGTCGTCGAAGGGCCCCAGGCGGTGCGCGAGGCCTTGCGCGCTGGGGTCCTCGAGCTCTACGTCACCGAGGCCGCAGCTCAGCGATACCCGGAATTCCTCGAGCAGGCTCGAGGTGGTGGCGCGCGCGTTGCCGTCGCGACCGAGGATGTCCTCGAGGCGATGTCCGAGACCCGGCAGCCTCAGGGCGTCCTGGCGATCTGTCCGCTGGTGACTCGGCCGGTCGCCGACGTCCTGGCCGGCATCGCGTCATCCGATCCGCTGGTCGTCGTGCTCGATCGCATCTCCGACCCAGGCAATGCGGGCACGATCATCCGCACCGCCGACGCGATGGGGGCCGACGCCATCGTCCTCACTGAAGGTTCGGTTGACCCGCACAACGGCAAGTGCGTCCGCTCGACGGCGGGCTCGATCTTTCACGTGCCGATCTGCGCGGATGTCCCCTCTGCCGATGCCATCCAGGCGTGTGGGGTGTCCGGATTGATGCTGGTTGCTGCGGATGCCCACGCACCCGTCTCCCTAGAGACGTCCCACGAGTCGCTGCGCGGACCCCTTGCCTGGGTCTTCGGAAGCGAGGCGCACGGGCTCCACGATGACTGGAGGCGTGCCGTGCAGATGACCGTGCGCATTCCGATGGCCGGACGCGCCGAGAGCCTCAACCTCGCGGCGTCTGCCGCGATCTGTCTCTACGCCACGCAACGCACCCGGTCAGGGACCTAAGTCCCGCACAGTGGGGTCGTTTCGCGTCACGGTACGCGCGGTCGCGCCTCGACACTGATGTCATCGGCCTGGGGGAGGAGTGCCATGGCACGTCAAGGAATATCCCACTACCGCATGTCCGTTCTCGAGGAGCGAGGTTACGTCGTCCTCTCGCGCGACAACGTCGTCATCGAACCGACCGAGTGGCACGCCCTGGAGTACGTCGATTGGAAGTCCTCGGGGGATACGCGTTTCGCCCCACTCGCCTCTGCCTACGGCGACATCGAGTGCAACGCCTTCTGGCACTTCGATCCTCCGAAGCCTGATCTCGACGGAGTCTGGATCGCTTCGCAGGTGGGTGCCGCCCCCACCATTGCTGACAGGGCGCGGGAGCCCGGTGCCCGGGTGGGTCGAGTGCGGATCATCGAGCTCCAGCCCAACTCGTACGCGGACGCTCTCTACAACAGTCACCTCGATGACAACAATCGTCTCAACGACGATGGCGGCTGGGTCGTGCGGTCATTCCGCAATCTCACCGATGACGGGGACTCATACATGGTGCTGCGCGAAGACGTCGCCGATCCGTCGACCGAGACGCGCATCCCCCTGCCGGCGGGAGCTCGGATCATCGTCGACTCGGAGCGCATGTGGCACTCGGTCTGGCACACCGGTGACGAGCCGCGCTACTGCCTCATCACGTCCTACGAGTCCGGTCCCGAACTCGAGAAGTGGATTTTCGAGAACGACCCGGTAACGGACGTCGATGTCCCCGAACTCGACCCGGGCTTCGCGGCGGAGCAGGAAGCCGAGGCCCAGGCCCGTCGTGACGCCCGCACGGCACGTTACGGATACGACCCCACGACGGTGATGTCCGAGGCCTGACCGGGTCAGTGACGCAGGCAACACCCGCGTGCCTGCTGGGCGAACCCGGCCGGATGGGTGAGAATAGGGGAGCCTAAGTTGGGCAGGCCGCTCTCGTGCGGCCACGCGGAGAGGTGTCGCATGAGCTACGTCAAGTTGCCCGAGCTCGAGGAGACCGGATACGTCGTCCTGGAGTCCTACGACCAGTCCCAGGATCCCCAGGAGTGGCAGGACATCGAGTTCGTCGATTGGAAGTCCTCCGGCGAGACCCGCTTCGCACCCCTCGCCTCGGCATACGGCGATCTGGAGTGCAACGGCTTCTGGCATCACGACCCGCCCAAGACCGACAAGGACGGCGTGTGGGTCGACTCCAACATCGCCCTGGCTCCGCGTCTCAAGGAGCGGGCCGAGGAGCCCGGCGCCAACATCGGCCGTTGCCGGGTCATCGAGTTGCAGCCCAACGAGTACGCCGACTGCATCTGGAATCTGCACCAGGATGACAACAACCGGCTCAACCCCGAGGGCACCGGCTGGATCGTGCGCGGCTTCTTCAATCTCACGGACAACCCCGACTCCTACATGATCCTGCGCGAGGACAAGGACGATCCGTCGACGGAGACGCGCATTCCGCTGCCTGCCGGCACCCAGGTCATCATCGACACTCAGCGCCTGTGGCACGCCGTCTGGCATCGGGGTGACGAGCCCCGCTACTGCCTCATCACCTCGTGGGAGTCCGGCCCCGAGCTCGCCGACTACATCCGCGCCCGAAGCCCTCAGAGCAAGGTCGAGAGCGCCCCACTGGACCAGGCCGTCATCGACGCGGCTCAGGAGTCCATGGCTCGCCGCCGCGCGGAGCGTGAGGCCAAATCCGGCGCCATGGTCGACGTCATGAGCGAGGCCTGAGTCGGTTTCGCCAGCATCGCCCCCCGCGGGTAGCGTGGTGGGCATCTTGACCCGCGGCCCCGCGGGCGACCCAGGAAGGTGATCGTGACCTCCGCTGCCCCTGCGACGGTCTCCGAAGACGACGTCCTCGACGCTCTTG
>JBEAQC010000012.1:0-16968 GCA_041164085.1 Actinomycetota bacterium | reverse complement strand
TCACTCACGTAGGTCCCGGCCACCCATGCGCGCGCAAGGAGCGCGATGAGCGGAACGCTGATGACGATGGTGAACATGATGGTGAGCAGTCCCGGCTGTGCCAGCGTCGCAGCACCGGCCGCGGAGACCACGATCACGACCGCGGCGGTGAGGGCGATGAGGAACGCCCAGCGCCAGGGGCCCCGGCCGCAGATCCGCAGCCACGTTGTCTGCACGGCGTCCGCGTCGAGCGGCCCCGGATTGCGGGCGGGCCACAGGAACCAGAAGATCGGGCGCCTCATGGCAGCCATCCCATCGCACGCACCGCCGCGGTGACGGCGGCGGCCGAGATGATCACAACGAGGAACGGCGCCCGCAGGATGAGCGCGATCAGGGCAGCGAGCACGCCCGGCACACGGGCATCCAGGGTGATGGTCGATCCGTCGACGAAGGTCCAGAGGCCGATGAGTGCGGACAGTAGGGCGACGGGGATCACGAGAGTGATGCGCCTGGCCAGCGGGGTGTCGAGCAGCCGCTGCGGCACGACGTAGCCCAGGAGCTTGAGTGCGTACGCCGCGCCCGACGCGATGAGGATCGTGGGCCACATCAGTCCTCACCCGCCTGCACGCCGAGGATGAGGCCGATGACGATGCCTGCCGCTCCCGCGAGGAGCACGGGCAGGCCCGCGGCGAGGAAGGGCGCGAGGACGACCGCGGAAACGAGCGAGACGATCGCGACCGCACGCATGGGCCAGGAGGTCAGGCGCGGCCACACGAGCGCGAGGAAGGCTGCCGGAGCGGCGGCGTCGAGGCCGAAGGCGTTGGGATCGTCGATGAGTCCGGCACCGAGTGCGCCGACGAGCGTGCCGAGATTCCACAGCACGTAGATCGCCCCCGCTGTCGACCAGAAGGCCAGACGTGCGGACGCGCGGTCACCCTCGTAGCGGGCTGCCATGCCCGTGGATTCGTCGATGGTCGCCTGGGCGGCGACGAGACGGCGTACGCCACGGGGCTGCAGCACCGGAGCCATGGCGAAGCCGTAGAAGGAATTTCGTGTCCCCACGAGCGTGGACGTCGCAATCGCGACCGCCGCGCTTCCACCCGAGGCGACGACCGCAATGAGGGCGAACTGTGAAGCACCCGTGAACATCAGCAGCGACAGGGCCTGGGTTTGCCACACGCTCAGTCCCGCGGCGACGGCGAGGGCGCCGAACGACACGGCGTAGACACCCGTGCCCAGACCGAGCGCCAATGCGTCGCCGAGGATCGCCCGACGGCGTTCGATCATCGGGTCGACTCGACGATGTGGGTCACCCGCGGCCGCGCGCGATCCGCGTCCTCGGCGACGAGCGACAGGCGGGTGCGTCGCTGCATCACGTCATCGACGTCGAGTGCGCCCTCGCACCTCACGGCGTGCACGACTTCGACGCCGAGTGTCGGGACCCCCGGTGCCACGGGATCGAGGAGATCCGGCTCGTCGGTGGCGTATGCCATCACGCGCGCGGCCTCTGAGCCGTAGCGCTCGATGAGTCGGCGAGGTATCCCGGCCATGGTGATACCCCAGGGCTGGGCGCCCACGAGGGGCAGACGTGCGGTCACGGACGGGCCCGCACTGGCGATGTCGAGGGCGTCGACCGCGTCCTGCGCCATACGCCGGTACGTCGTCAGCTTCCCGCCCGTGACCACGACATGGCCGTCGGGTCGACGCTCGACAAGGTGCTTGCGCGAGACGTCCGCCGTCGCGGTGTCGGCGGCGGTGCCCACGAGCGGTCTGAGACCGGCGTACGTGCCCACCACGTCTGCCTCGGATAGGGGATGGATGAGGGCCGGTGACAGTTGGGCCAGGATCCACGCGATGTCGACCTCCGGTGCCGTGGGCACGTCGGGGATGGCCCCCGGCTCAGGCTCGTCAGTGATCCCCGCGATCACCGGGCCATCGAGAGTCGGGAGTGCGAAGACGTAGCGTCCACGCTCGCCGGCCACGGGAACGGTCAATGCGGCGCGGGGGAAGCCGAGGGCTTGTGGGCGCAGTAGCGCATGGGACCCCCGTGATGCGGTGATCTGAGTCTGCGGATCCAGGGTCGATGTCCAGACGCCCGTGGCGATGACGACGTGGCGTGCCCTGAGGTCGAAGGACTCGCCGGACGCGGTCGCTATGCGGGCACCGTCACCCGTGACGTCCGTGGCTCTCGCCCGCGTGAGGATGCGGGCACCGAGTCGCGCGGCTGTGCGGGCCACCGAGACGGTGAGACGCGCGTCGTCGACGAGTTGCCCGTCCCAGTGCACCGTCGCCCCGTCGATCGACTCCGTGGCGAGCCCAGGGACAAGGCGCGCTGCATCCGCGGCCGACACGGTCCGCGGGCGAGGAAGCACGCGCCGGGGAGTGCCTGCGCTCGCACGCAGGAGATCGGCCGCACGCAGCCCCGCGCGGACGAGGGCACGCTGACGCCTGTCCGGATCCAAGGGCATGACGTGCGGGAGAGCACGGATGAGGTGCGGTGCGATGGCGGTCATGAGCCGCGAGCGCTCGATGGCGCTCTCCCAGGCGACGCCCACATCCCCGTGCGCGAGATAGCGCAAGCCGCCGTGCACGAGCTTGCTCGACCACCGCGACGTGCCGAAAGCGAGGTCGTGAGCCTCGACCAGCGCCACGTCGAGGCCGCGACTGGCGGCGTCGAGGGCGATGCCGCACCCGGTGATTCCGCCGCCCACGACCAGCACGTCGGGGACGTGGCCGCCCGCGAGGGTCTCGAGGTCACGATCTCGCCGGCGGGCGTCGAGGTCAGGGGTGGGCACGGACACGGCCACAGTCTGCCGGGTGCGCGATGCGACACTGAGGCCGTGCCCGACGACATGCGGTCCCTCGCCCGGTGGGGCGCAGACGGCGATGCTCCGGTGCTGAGCGCGCAGGTTCGTGACTTCCTCTCCAGCCGGGTGGGCCAGGCCGTGCCGTGGCAGGCGGCTGATCCGGAGAGCTGGCAGGTGGCGCCCTCCCGGGTCGCTGCGGACGTGGTGGCTGATCTGGCATCCGCCGTGGGGGCGCAGCACGTCAGTGACTCGCGCGCGGATCGGCTTCGTGCGACCGGCGGCGCGGCCTTCATCGACTACGCCCGACGCCGGGCCGGGATCGTCGACGACGCACCCGATGTCGTCGTCTCCCCGGGTAGTCACGACGAGGTCCTCGCGGTCCTGGCCTGCGCTCGCCGCCACCGGCTCGCAGTGCTGCCGGTGGGTGGAGGCACCTCCGTCGTCGGTGGCCTGCGCACCCATGTGCCCCGCGTCGCGCTCCAACTCACGCGACTGGGTCGACTCCTTCACCTCGACGAGGTGTCGGGCATTGCCACGGTGGGTCCTGCGATCACAGGCCCGGTCCTCGAGGCTCTGCTCGGCGCGCGCGGCTTCACTCTCGGTCACCTTCCCCAGTCGTGGCAGCGGGCGACGATCGGTGGCTACGTCGCCACGCGATCTGCAGGTCAGGCATCGACCGGCTACGGCCGCAGCGATGACATGGTCGAGTCGCTCCGCGTAGCCACACCCGACGGGACACTCGACCTTGGCCGGGCCCCGTCGACAGCCGCCGGGCCGGACCTGCGCGGACTCATCATCGGCAGCGAGGGCGCCTTCGGCGTCATCACCGAGGTGCGCCTACGGGTACGGCGTGCGCCGACCACCCGCATCTACGACGCTGCGGTGCTGCCGGGGTTTGCGCCCGGAGTCGAGGCCTTCCGCGATGCGATCCAGTCGCGTGCCGGGGCCGATGTGATGCGGCTGTCCGACGAGGCTGAGACGAGCACCACCCTGCTCATGTCAGGTCCTCGGGGTCTCGCGGGCGCCGCCCTTGAGCGCTACCTCCGCGCGCGGCACATCACGACGCCGGCGCTGGCGATCCTGGGCTGGGAGGGCACGGACCGGGAACTGGTCCGGGCTCGCCGCGCGGCCACGTGGCGTGCGCTGCGCCGACACGGCGGGGTGTCCCTCGGTCACGGGCCGGGGGAGTCCTGGCGTCGTCATCGGTTCGATGGGCCGCACCTGCGCGACTCGCTCATGGATGCGGGCTACCTGGTCGAGACCCTCGAGACTGCGACCCACTGGTCTGACTACCTCGACCTCCACGCGCGCGTGACGGACACCCTGGGCGACAGCCTGACGACGACGTCGAACACGCCGTACGTCATGTCGCACCTGTCGCACTCGTACGACACCGGTGCCTCGCTCTACACCACGGTCATCGCAGTGGCCGATCACCGTGATCCGGTCGCACAGTGGACGCGCGCCAAGACAGCCGTGACGCAAGCCATCGTCGATGCCGGCGCCACCATCACGCATCACCACGCCGTGGGGCGAGATCACGCACCCTGGCTCAAGGACGAGGTCGGCCCGCTGGGTGTGTCCCTGCTGCGCGCAGCCAAGTCCGCGGTCGATCCGGACGACACCCTCAATCCGGGTGTGCTCGGCCTCTAGTCGTCCGCGATGACCGTGACGAGCCGCACCTCGCGGATGACGTCATCGATGACCTCGCGATCGCGGTACGCCGTGTCCGGACCCCAGCCGGCCGACTGCAGGAACGCGCGGCGCGGCTCATCGGCCAGCGGGACCCAGGTCACCGCCTCGCGGTGACCTGCTCCGACGAGGTGATCGACACTCGCCTGGAGCAGTCGCGAGCCGTGGCCCCGGCGCCAGTGCGTCGGATCGACGACCAGGAGGGAGATCTCGCCGCTGGTGGTCACATCGGGATCGGCGCTGGGGCCGACAGCAGCGGCACCCACGACCTCGCCGTCGTCGCCGATCGCCACGAGGAGGCGATGCGTGCCCGGCTGCAGCAGTGCGCGCCCCCACTCCCAGGCGATGTCGTCGGCCGACAGCGACTCCAGCACCGCGGGTGGCAGGAGTTCGTCGTAGGCGGCACGCCACGCCGCGACCTGCACCCGCGCGACGTCATCCACATCCGATGTGCGTGCAAGGCGGACGGAGTTGGGCGTGGACGACATGCCTCCTGCCTACCACCAGGGCGTCCGCTCTCCTTGGATAGGGTCCGGGGGAGGAGGTGGCGTGTCCGAGTCAGGGGAAATCGAATTCCGCAGTGACGTGACCGTGGAGTTGGTCAAGGCCACCGCGCAAGACTCCGACGTCATCTGGGCCGCGCGCGTGTCGACCAAGGGCGAGCAGTCCCTTGATGATGTCGACTCCGACGCGGCGGCGGCACGCGGACTCATCAACTACCTCATGCGCGACCGTCACGGCACGCCGTTCGAGCACACCTCACTGACGTACTTCATCTCCGCGCCGATCTTCGTCTTCCGCGAATTCATGCGCCATCGCATCGCCTCCTACAATGAGGAGAGCGGCAGGTACCGCGAGTTGCGTCCGGTGTTCTACGTCCCAGGGCCCGACCGGCGATTGGTCCAGCAGGGCAAGCCCGGGGCCTACGAGTTCGTCGAGGGCACGACCGAGCAGCACCGTGTCGTGGTCGAGCAGACGGAAAGTGCCTGCCGTGCCGCCTACGCGGCGTACCAGCAGATGCTCGAGGCAGGGGTGGCGCGCGAGGTCGCCCGCATCGTTCTGCCCGTGGGCACCTATTCCTCTATGTACGTCACCATGAATGCGCGCGCGCTCATGAACTTCCTGTCGCTGCGCACCAAGCATCCGGACAGCCACTTCCCGTCATTCCCGCAGCGGGAGATCGAGATGGTCGCCGACCTCATGGAAGCCGAATGGGCGGCGCTCATGCCGATCACCCACGAGGCCTTCGTCGCCAACGGCCGCGTGGCCCCCTAGCGATAGCCTGTCGTCATGCCCGTGCCCGCCACCGGACCCATCGGGGTCATGCTCACGGCGATGGCAACGCCCTTCGGTGCGGATGGCTCCCTCGACCTGCCCGGTGTCCAGCGATTGGCCACGCATCTGGTCGACGTCCTGGGCAATGACGGCCTGGTCGTCAACGGCACCACTGGGGAGTCTCCGACGACAACGGATGACGAGAAGGTCGCCGTCATTCGGGCGGTGCAGGAAGCTGTGGGCGATCGAGCCCGCGTCATCGCCGGGGTGGGCACATACGACACGGCGCACTCGGTGCACCTGGCCCGGCAGGCCGCAGGCGCGGGAGCCGACGGGCTGCTCGTCGTCACCCCCTATTACAGCCGGCCCCCTCAGGCGGGGCTCCTTCACCACTTCCGCACGGTGGCGGATGCGACCGACCTGCCCGTGGTCACCTATGACATCCCCAAGCGCACCGGTGTCGCCATCGAGGTGGAGACCCTCGTGCGGTTGGCCGAGCATCCGCGGATCGTGGCCAACAAGGACGCCAAGGGGGACCTGGAGGCCGCGCAGTGGGCGATGGCCCGCTCCGACCTCGGCTGGTACTCCGGCGACGACGTCCTCAACCTTCCCCTGCTCGCGCTGGGGGCGAACGGCTTCATCTCCGTTGTCGGGCACCTGGTCGCGGATCGCATCCGCGCCATGGCGGAGACCTTCCACGCCGGTGATGTGTGCGGAGCGATCGCCGCCAATCGCGCGTTGCTGCCGGTCTACACCGGCATCTTCCGGACTCAGGGCGTGATCCTCACCAAGGCGGCGCTCGCTCTGCAGGGGCTGCCCGGCGGCCCGGTGCGCTCTCCGCTCGTCGACGCGACGGCGGACCAGATCGAGCAGTTGGAGCACGACCTGCGCGAGGGCGGGGTGGACCTGTCATGAGCCACGCGCATCCGGAATTGCCCACGCCTCCGCCCCTGCCGGAGGGAGCGCTGCGCGTGGTCGCACTTGGCGGCCTCGGCGAGATCGGGCGCAACATGACGGTGTTCGAGTTTGCCGGTCGCCTGCTCATCGTCGACTGTGGTGTGCTCTTCCCCGAGGAGTCTCAGCCCGGCATCGACCTCATCCTGCCCGACTTCTCCTCCATCGAGGATCGACTCGACGACGTCGAGGCGATCGTGCTCACGCACGGGCATGAGGACCACATCGGAGCGCTGCCCTTCCTCCTGCGCCAGCGCGCCGATATTCCTCTCTACGGCTCCCGGCTGACGCTCGCCTTCGTCGAAGCCAAGCTCCGCGAGGCACGCATCAAGCCGGACGGCCATGTCGTTCGGGAGGGTGAGCGCATCACGGTCGGTCCCTTCGACCTGGAGTTCCTCGCCGTCAATCACTCCATCCCCGATGCCCTCGCGGTCGCGATCCGCACGCCCGCGGGCCTGGTGCTGCACACCGGCGACTTCAAGATGGATCAACTTCCCCTCGATGGTCGCGTCACCGACCTCAACGGCTTCGCCCGGCTTGGGGACGAAGGCGTGGATCTCTTCCTCGTCGACTCCACCAATGCCGAGGTGCCTGGATTCATCCCCAGCGAGCGTGACATCGCGCCGGTGCTCGACAAGGTCTTCGATCGGGCTCGAGGCCGCGTCATCGTCGCGTCGTTCGCCTCGCACGTGCATCGCATCCAGCAGATCATCGATGCCGCAGCCGAGCACGGCCGCAAGGTGGCGTTCGTCGGCCGCTCCATGGTGCGCAACATGGGGGTCGCGCGCGACCTCGGCTACCTCACGATCCCTCCCGACGTGCTGGTGTCCGTGGATGCACTTGAAGACCTCCCCGACGACAAGGTCGTCCTGGTGTGCACGGGGTCGCAGGGCGAGCCGATGGCGGTGCTGTCGCGCATCGCCAACAACGACCATCAGATCAAGGCGGGCCCCGACGACACCATCGTGCTCGCGTCCTCCCTCATCCCCGGCAATGAGAACGCGGTCAACCGTGTTATCAACGGGCTCACACGCAGTGGCGCCGCCGTGGTGCACAAGGGCAATGCCCTCGTCCATGTGTCCGGTCACTGCTCAGCGGGGGAGTTGCTCTACGCCTACAACATCGTCAAGCCGCGCAACGTCATGCCGGTGCACGGTGAGTGGCGCCATCTGCGCGCCAACGCCGCGCTCGCTGAGCGCACCGGCATCGACCGCGACCACATCGTCCTCGCGGAGGATGGTGTCGTCGTCGACCTCCAGGACGGGGTCGCGCGCATCGTCGGCGCTGTGCCGGTCGGCTACGTCTTCGTCGACGGCGCCAGCGTGGGTGACATCACCGAGGCGGCCCTCACCGATCGCCGGGTCCTCGGCAATGAAGGCTTCATCTCGATTTTCGCCGCCGTCGACATCACCAGTGGCAAGGTCGTCGCCGGCCCCGAGATCGAGGCCCGCGGCTTCCACGAGGACCCCGACGTCCTCAAGCCGGTGCGCGATGAGGTGCGCTCGGAGCTCGAGCGGGCTCTGGCCGACGGGGTCGTGGACCCGCATCAGCTCCAGCAGCGGATCCGCCGCGTGGTGGGCCGCTGGGTCTCCCAGACGCACCGGCGCCGCCCGATGATCATCCCCGTCGTCGTGGAGGCCTAGGAGCACCCCGGCCGAGCCTGCCCCCGTCGGCGACACGCGTGGCCCTTGTGACGCCCGGGATTGGTGGTACTCACGGGTACTCTCGGGATATGGCGAGTCGCTCGAGCGTGCCCACCCGCAGCCGCACCTCCGGGAGCACCTCCACGCGTAAGCCCCCGGCCGCGAGGACCCCGTCCCGGTCGAAGGCCCCCTCCACGCGCGGCTCGAGTTCGCGCACCTCCGCGACCCGAGCCAAGGCACCCGCTCGGTCCAAAGCGCCCTCTCGTCCTAAGGCGCCATCTCGCTCCCGGTCCACCGGTCCCGGACCTCTGAGGCGCGGCATCGCCGCGATCGGAAGGGCGCTATCGGCCCTGTGGCTGGGTATCGCCCACGCCATCGGCAGCGCCGCGCGGCGGGTCGGCCACGGCGCCCGCGACCTCGACGACGTGCATCGCCGTGATGGCCTCGGCCTGCTGTTCATCGCTCTCGCGGTCATCGTCGCCGCCGCCGTGTGGTTCGGCGTCGATGGCTGGTTCACTGCCGGTCTGGGCACGGTGTCGGCGTACCTCCTCGGTGCCTTCGACATCGCCGTGCCGATCCTGTTACTCGTCATCGGCTGGCGGACACTGCGCAATCCGGAGGATCACGTCACCAACGGCCGGCTCATCGTCGGGGGGCTGGCGCTCCTACTTGCCGCAGCGGGCCTGTGGCATCTCGTGCAGGGCTCGCCGACCCCGAGCGATGGCTTCGAGGCGCTGTCTACGGGGACGGGCATCACGGGCTGGGTGACGACCGCGCCCGTGACGGCAGCTCTCGGCCCGGTCGTGACCGGCGTGCTTCTCTCGTTGCTCGCGGTCTTCGGCCTTCTCGTGCTCACCGCGACACCCCTCATGTCCGTGCCTCATGCCCTGCGCAAGGTGGGCGGTCACATCCTGCGACCGGGCTCGGGATCGCGGTCCGAGGACGAACTCCTTGACTCCTACGTCGCGGACGAGGTGGACGGCTTCATCGTGGCCACGGACGACGATGGTGTCGAGACCGACGAGTTCACCATCGATGTCGACGCGGAGGAGGAGTTCCTGATCTCCGCCGCTGAGCCTGCGGAGCCGTCCCTCGGCGTCGCCGGTGCCGCTCGCCAGATCGCCGATGCCGCCCGCTTCGACACCTCCCCGCGCGATCTGACCAGCGAGATCCCCGTGGTGTCCGCTGACGCCCCTCCGCCGGCGCCCGTCCCCCAGGTCGCTCCCACACCGGCACCCATCGGGCCACCTGAGCAACTGCCGCTCGATCGCGCCATCGACTATCGGCTGCCCGCGCCGGACGTGCTCAAGGCCGGTCCCGCACCCCGCGCTCGCACCAAGGCCAACGATTCCGTCGTCGCCTCGCTGACCCAGGTCCTCGATGAGTTCAGCATCGACGCGCGCGTCACGGGCTTCACCCGCGGCCCCACGGTCACCCGTTACGAGATCGAGCTCGGGCCGAGCGTCAAGGTGGAGCGGGTCACGGCACTCAGCCGCAACATTGCCTATGCCGTGGCGAGTCCCGAGGTGCGCATCCTCAGTCCCATTCCGGGCAAGAGCGCCATCGGCATCGAGATCCCCAATACCGATCGCGAGCTGGTCAGTCTCGGCGACGTGCTGCGCTCCGCCGTGGCCACCGACGAGCACCATCCGATGACTGTCGCCCTCGGCAAGGACGTCGAGGGTGGCTACGTCGTCGCCAACCTCGCGAAGATGCCGCACCTCCTCGTCGCGGGAGCCACGGGAGCCGGCAAGTCCAGTTGCATCAACGCGCTCATCACCTCGGTGCTCATGCGTGCGACGCCCGATGAGGTCCGCATGATCCTCGTCGATCCCAAGCGCGTGGAGCTCACCGCCTACGAGGGCATCCCGCACCTCATCACGCCCATCATCACGAACCCCAAGAAGGCCGCCGACGCCCTCCAGTGGGTCGTCAAGGAGATGGACACGCGCTACGACGATCTGGCGCAGTTCGGCTTCCGCCACATCGACGACTTCAACAAGGCCGTGCGCTCGGGCAAGCTCACCCCGCCCCTCGGCAGCGAGCGGGTTCTGCGCCCCTATCCCTATCTCCTGGTGATCGTCGATGAGCTCGCCGACCTCATGATGGTCGCGCCGCGCGATGTCGAGGACTCCGTCGTGCGCATCACCCAGTTGGCGCGTGCGGCAGGCATCCACCTGGTGCTTGCGACCCAGCGTCCCAGTGTCGACGTCGTGACCGGCCTGATCAAGGCGAATGTGCCCAGCCGCCTCGCCTTCGCCACGTCGTCGCTCGCCGACAGTCGGGTCATCCTGGATCAGCCGGGAGCCGAGAAGCTCGTCGGCCAGGGCGATGGTCTCTTCCTGCCTATGGGGGCGAGCAAGTCCCAGCGCATCCAGGGCGCGTTCGTCTCGGAGTCCGAGATCCGCACCGTCGTCCGCTTCGTGCGCGAGCAGATGGACCCCGACTATCGCGATGACGTGACGGCGCCGGTCGCGGCCGGTCGCCAGATCGACGAGGAAATCGGCGATGACCTCGACCTGCTCTGCCAGGCCGCCGAGTTGGTCGTGACGACGCAGTTCGGGTCCACCTCGATGCTGCAGCGCAAGTTGCGTGTCGGCTTCGCCAAGGCAGGTCGACTCATGGATTTGCTTGAATCGCGCGGGGTCGTCGGGCCCAGCGAAGGGTCCAAGGCCCGTGAGGTGCTCCTCAAGCCCGACGACCTGCCCGGCTTCCTCATGGACGTACGCGGCGGCGCCTAGGTCCCCGGTTCAGGGAACCGGGGGCAGGGTGCGGCAAGGTGGTGGATTTCCCTCACCCCCCCTAGCCTCCTGCCATGCCGCCCATCGCGACTCCCGGTGGCCTTATCGCGGCCGCGATGCAGGCGCGCGGTTTGTCGGTCGAGGACCTCGCCCATGCGACGCGGTTGAGGCCGGGCCTGATTGAACAGATGACGCAGGATGACTTCGTCGACACCGGCGGCGATGTCTACGCGCGCGGCCACCTCCGCACGATCTGCACCGTCCTCAGCCTGGATAGCGACGAGGTGCTCGCTTCCTACGACAGTTGCCTGGATATCCGCCGTCCACCCGCTCCATGACCGGCTACGCCCACCCTCAGGGCCGCGCAGGTCACTCTCTACCCTGAAGGGATGGATCCCCGCGTCGCCGTCCTGCGATTGGGCTGCGCGCGCAACGATGTCGATGCCGATGAGTTGGAGTCGCGGCTCACCGCGGATGGACTCGCCCTGAGCGATGAGGTCGACGGTGCCGACGTCCTGCTGGTTAACACGTGTGGCTTCGTCGCGTCAGCCAAGAAGGATTCGATCGATGCCGTCCTTGCAGCGGCGGACACGGGCGCACGCGTGATCGTGACCGGGTGCCTCGCCGAGAGGTACGGCGCGGAGCTAGCCGAGTCCCTCCCGGAGGCGGCGGCGGTCCTGAGCTTCGATGACTACGCCGACATCGCCGACCGGGTACGGCGCGTTGCGGCCGGGGAAGCGCTGGAGGCCCACACGCCGGTGGATCGCCGCACGCTCTTGCCCATCGCGCCGGTCGAGCGCGTGGCCGCGGACGCGCCCGGCCATGGCGGCCTGGCCCGTCGGATCACGGGCCCGGTGATGTCGGTCAAGCTTGCGTCTGGCTGCGATCGTCGCTGCACCTTCTGTGCCATCCCGTCGTTCCGAGGGTCCTTCGTCAGCCGCAGGCCTGAGCAGGTGATCGGCGAGATTGCCGACCTTGCTGACGCCGGGGTCCGCGAGGTGGTGCTCGTGAGCGAAAACTCGACGTCCTACGGCAAGGACCTTGGCGATATCCGGATGCTCGAGGCACTGCTTCCCGCGCTCGCGCGCGTGCCGGGGATTCTGCGCGTGCGGCTCAACTACCTCCAGCCGGCCGAAATACGACCGGGGTTGGTCGACGTCATCGCCGGCACGCCCGGCGTGGCTCCGTACTTCGACCTGTCCTTCCAGCACGCGAGCACGACGGTGCTGCGTCGCATGCGCCGATTCGGCGGCACGGACGACTTCCTCGCGCTTCTCGACACCATCCGCTCGCGAAATCCGCAGGCGGGCGTGCGTACCAACGTCATCGTGGGCTTCCCCGGGGAGACCGAGGCCGACCTTGACGAGTTGGTCTCGTTCCTCGAGGCTGCGCGCATGGACGCCATCGGCGTCTTCGGCTACTCCGATGAGGAGGGCACCGAGGCGATGCATCTCGACGGTCACCTGACCGAGGAGGAGATCGAGCGCCGGGTGTCGCGCGTCTCCCGACTCGTCGATGAGCTGATGCTCGAGCGAGCCGCCGAGCGTGTGGGCGAAGAGGTCGAGTTGCTCGTCGAGGAGCCGGGGCTTGCTCGCGCGGCTCACCAGGGTCCTGATGACGCCGCGACGATCATCGATGCCCACCACGCGGTGGGCGAGGTGCTGCGAGGCAGGATCGTCGACGTCGATGGGGTGGACCTCGTGGCGGCGGTGCCGTGACCCCGGGCAGGCCCGGCGAGCCGGCAGAGCCGCCTCTGTCGGGCTATCCCGGGGACTCACCCCTGGCGGGAGTGCCCGACCACGCGGGCGATCCGGTCGGCACGTCGCGCTGGGCGACGCTGCCCAATGCCCTCACCCTGATGCGCCTGCTGCTCGTGCCCGTTCTCGCGTGGCTGCTCCTCGCCGATGGCGGCGCGGATGATGCACTCCGCTGGGCCGCGACGGCGGTCTTCGTGGTGGCGGCCCTCACCGACCTCGCCGACGGCGAGATCGCCAGACGCAGCGGCACGGTCACGACGCTTGGCAAGATCGCCGATCCGATCGCCGACAAGGCCCTCACTGGCGTGGCGCTCATCGGGCTGTCGTGGCTGGGCGACCTGCCGTGGTGGGTGACGATCGTGATCCTCGTGCGCGAGCTGGCCGTCACCGCGCTGCGGTTCGTCGTGATCCGCCACGGTGTCATCCCCGCCTCCCGTGGTGGCAAAGCCAAGACGGTGGCCCAGGTCGTCGCCATCGCGCTCTATCTCGCGCCCTTGCCCGACTGGGCCGATCCCATCAAGGCCCTGGCCATGGGAATCGCGCTGGTGCTCACGGTGGCGACGGGCATCGACTACGCCGTGCGCGCCCGGCGGTTGTCGAGAGGTTCGCGATGACCCCCGAGGATCTCGTCAGCGCGCTCATCGCGCGCGGGCAGACGGTGGTGACGGCTGAGAGCCTCACGGGTGGGCTGGTCTGCGCTGCGCTGACCTCCGTGCCCGGGGCGAGCGCCTGCGTACGCGGCGGACTCGTCTCCTATGCCGTTGCGGTCAAGGCGGATGTGCTCGGCGTCGACTCGGAGTTGCTCACCCGGCAGGGAGCGGTCGATCCTGCCGTTGCCGTGCAGATGGCGATCGGTGCCCGCCGCCTGCTCGCCGCCGATCTCGCGGTGGCCACCACCGGAGCGGCTGGTCCGGACCCTGATCCAGGCGGGCTCGTCACCGGTCCCGTCCCGCCAGGCACCGGCTATGTCGCCGTCGCTGGGCCGGAGGGTGAACTCGTGGCGGGCTTCGACTTCCCCGGGCTCGATCGCGAGGGCGTGCGCCGCCAGGCGGTGCAAACTGCCTTGGACCTGCTCGGTCGCGCACTCTCGACCGACTAGGCCGCCCCGCCCCGGCTGCAGCAGGCGATCGTCGGCGGGGGAGGGTAGCGTGGTCCCGTGATCGTGTTTCGCGAAGTCATCGGCGCGCAGTTGCGCCGGATCCGACTGCTACAGGGCCGTACGCTGCGCGACGTCTCGGCCGCGGCGTCGGTCTCCCTGGGCTACCTCTCCGAGGTCGAGCGAGGCGAGAAGGAAGCCTCGTCCGAGATGCTCATCGCCATTTGCGGTGCGCTCGGCGTACCCCTGTCGGTCGTGCTGTCCCATGTCGCGGGCGATATCGCCTCACTCGAGGGCGCACCGATCGTCCGGGCTGCCTAGTCCGGCTGGCAGTGCGGGCACCAGTACGCGTCCCGCTCGAATGATCCGCTGCGCTGCCGGCCCCACCTGATGCGCGTGCCGCAGCGCCGGCACGGCCGCCCCGACCTCCCATAGACGTAGTGCTGGTCACGCAGATCGCCCGTGGAGGCCTGTGCGCCTCGGGCGCGATTGGCCGACATGAGTCTGCGACCGGTCTGGATAAGGGCGTGCGCGTCGGTGATTGAGTCCACGGTGGCGTGTGGGGGGATCCCGCGCAGGAAGAGCGTCTCGGTGACATAGATCAGCCCGAAGCCGGCAACGATGGACTGGTCGAGCAGGGCGTCGCCGATGGCACGGTCGGGGTCGGCGCGGAGCGACGCGACGATCGCGCTGACGTCCACGTCCTCGTCGAGGATGTCCGGGCCGAGCCGCCCGAGGAGTGCTGCCTCGGCGCGCGCATCGAGCAGTTCGACGACCGGCAGCCGATAGCCGACTGCCTGCCAGTCAGCGGTCTCGAGGACGGCGCGCACCTGCCAGTTCGGACCGCCCTTCCAGGATCGGCCCTGGCGATAGAGGTGCCAGGTGCCGTCCATGCGGAAGTGGGTGTGCAGCCGCAGGCCACCGGAGAGTCGGAAGATCAGGTGCTTGCCGTATGAGCGGACCTGTTCCACTGCCTGGCCGGACAGGTCGACCGTGGCGAGGCTGGGCACGCGCAGATCGCTCGAGGTGAGCTCGGCCCCGGCGAGGCATGCGTCGAGGCGACGCGCGGCAAGCCAGACGGTGTCGCCTTCAGGCATGCACCGATTCTGGCCCGTCGGGGGCGGTCTCGCGCTCCCGGCGCACGATCCGCAGGACCACGGTGATGGCGGCGATGCTCGCGGTCAGCAGGACGGCGTACGTCGTCCACCACACGATCGCGTCTGCATTGAGGGCGCCGAGGATGAGTCGGACGTTCAGCAGGAGGATGACGCAGCCGACCACGACACCGAGGATGCGCGGGTTGAGGAAGCGCACCACCCACGCGGCCAGCGGTGCGGCGATCACACCACCCACGAGCAGCGCGAACACGATGCCCAGATCGATGCCGGCCGTGCCGAGTCCGATGAGGAATCCGAGGCTGGCCGAGAGCGCGACAATGAACTCCGCGGTGTTCACCGTTCCGATCACGCGCGCAGGGGTCAGCCGGCCGTCAGCGAGGAGTGTGGGAGTAGTGACGGGTCCCCAGCCGCCGCCACCGGTGGCATCGACGAAGCCGCCGACGATCCCGAGCGGGATCATGAGGCGATTGCCGGGTGTGCCGGGCTTGCGACGTGGAGCTCTCCCGAGGACGAAGCGGATGACGATGTAGATGCCGAGGATGAACAGCAGCGTGCCGGTGAAGGGAAGTGCTGCCTTGGTGGACAGGTGAGAGAGCACGGTGGCTCCGACGAAGGCCCCGACGGCGCCGGGGATGCCGATGCGACGTACGCCGGCCCAGTCGACGTTGCCGAATCGATGGTGGGCCATGCCCGATGCGGCGGCCGTGCCGAGTTTGGCCAGGTGCACCGAGGCCGACGCAAGTGCAGGGGACAGGCCGACCGCAAGCAGCAAGGTTGTGGAGGTCACACCGAAGCCCATGCCCAGGGCTCCATCGATGAACGACGCTCCGAAGCCCGCGAGCGCGATGAGGATGAGGCCGGTCATGGATCTCCATCCGGGGCCCGCTAAAGCCCCTATTGTCACCTAGGAGACATGACAATAGCAGGGCGGCGGTCGATCCGGGTGGCAGGCGGGTCGGGCGTGGCGCTAGTGCCAGGCGGCGGGGTCGTCGGTGAGTTTGCGCACGCGAGCGGGCAGGTGGCCTTGGACCACCTCGGCGAGGCTCACGGCTTCCAGGATCTGGCGCTCCGCAGCGCGGAGGGCGACGAGGACCTGGGGGAGTCCGGCGGCCGCTCCGGAGTAGTGGAGGTCTTCTGGCCTGGTGCCGGCGACATTGGTGAGCGCCCCGTCGACGGCCCGGATCACGTCGGCAAGCGAAATCTCCGTGGCTGCTCGCGCGAGGGTCCAGCCTCCCTCCGCGCCGCGCCGCGCGTGGACGATCCCGGCTTTGCGCAGTTCCGCGAGGATCGCGCCGAGGTAGGAGGTGGGGATGTCCTGGCGGTGCGAGAGCTCGTCGGTGGTCACGGGGCCGTCGGGCGATGCGGCGAGTTCGAGCGCCGCGCGCAGGGCGTAGTCGGTCCGCCCGGGCAGTCGCATGGCCTGAGCATAGGCCTCGCATCGTCTCCGCGACTTGGCGACGCTCACGGGGTCTCGCGCCTCGCTCAGTGGCGGAGGGTGAGCAGTGGGTACCGCTTCAGCGACGCAGGCGCAGTCCGCTCGGTGTGGCAGCGAAACCGGCATCGATCAGGGCGCCGATGCGTTCATCGTCCGCGGCGAGAGCGCCCACGTCCTCACCATCGATGCGCGTGATCGTCGTGGTCTGGCCCGCGAGGGCGGATGCGAGTGATTGGGCAGCAGCGTGGAGGTCCTCCACTGGCCAGGTCGTGAGGGACTTGCGGCCGCGTGCCAGGTAGAGCGCGGGTCCGTCGTGGGTGAGTGTGACCCAGGCGCCCGCGGTGCGGGCGGGACGAGTGGCCGCTTCGGGCCAGGAGAGCAGGGCGCCGTAGGGCTGGGCCGGATCGGCGGCGGCGAGGGTGCGGTGCGCGTGGTCGCCGGTAGGGAGTGAGCGCAACTGGTCGATCGCAC
>JBEAQC010000011.1:0-9869 GCA_041164085.1 Actinomycetota bacterium | reverse complement strand
TCTGATCGTCGGTGAGATCGCGGGCCCGCAGATCCGGGCTGATACCCGTGGCAACGAGCGCCTCGGCAGCGCGTGAGCGCCCAACCCCGTAGATGTATGTGAGCGCGACGGCCATCCGCTTGTCGCGGGGCAGGTCGACGCCGACCAGACGTGCCATGGGTGTCCTCTTCTTCTCTTCGCGGGAGGTGTGGTGGCGGCACCGGTCCCCTCCACCCGGAGGGGTCCTCGGCCTCTCGTCCGAGGGTGGCGTCCTGCGGCCTGCACGTGCCGGCCGTAGGGGTCGGGTACCGCGGTCCACGGGCCGGTTGGTCCGTGGGGGGGCGTGGTCGGGTTTTCTCTCCCTTGCACGCGCGACGTTGCGTCAGCCTTGGCGCTGCTTGTGGCGGACGTTGTCGCAGATGACCATGACCCGCCCGTGACGACGGATCACCTTGCACTTGTCGCAAATCCTCTTGACGCTCGGCTTGACCTTCACCGGAATCCCAACTCTCTACCTGACTGCTCTCTGCCTGCTGTCACTTGTACCTGTAGACGATGCGACCCCGAGTCAAGTCATAGGGCGACAGCTCTACGACGACGCGGTCATCGGGGAGGATTCGGATGTAGTGCATCCGCATCTTCCCGCTGATGTGGGCCAAGACCTTGTGACCGTTGTCGAGTTCCACACGGAACATCGCGTTGGGCAAGGATTCGGTGATCGTGCCCTCGAGCTCGATCGCGCCGTCCTTCTTTGCCATGCCCTCTGCTCTCCTCCGTTCGGGCTCCACGCACGCGCGCGACCCCACTCCGGAGGGAGGGGGTGCAGACGAACGGGGGTCCCGATGATCAGCCCGTCAAGTGTACGCGCGGCGCTGCTGTGGACCTAATCGGGGTCGATTCGCCCATCTCATCCGCATATCGGACACTCAACGGGGCGTCCATGAGTGGGCACGAGGGCCCTCGCCTAGGGGCGGTCAGCGCCCAACGCACGGCCGTGAATTCGCGGATGAGTGCGAGTTCTACTCACTCTCAGCCGCGAATTGCGCCGCCCGGCCCTGAACTTCGAGCGAATGGCGTTCACAAACGCCCTGATCTGCTCGAAGTTGAGGTTGACGCTCACCGTCACCATGCCAGCCCGGCATGGGCGGCTCTCCCGTCCCGCCGGAACAAGCGACCACCAGCCAACCCTGGCCTACAGCCGCACCTCGTCGAGGGCCGTGAGCACCCAGGGGCCATCTTCCGTCACGGCCACGGTGTGCTCCCAGTGACTGGCGTGGGAGCCATCGCTCGTCACGACCGTCCATTCGTCGTCGAGCACCTCAACGGTCGGGTCGCCCAGGATGATCATCGGCTCGACGGCGAGCGCCATGCCCGGGACGAGTCGGGGGCCCTTGCCCGGGCGCCCGTAGTTGGGGACGGCGGGTTCCATGTGCATGCTGGAGCCGATGCCGTGTCCGACGTACTCCTCCACGATGCCGTAGGCCTCGCCGCTCGCTCGCACACTGGACTCGACCGCGTGGCCGATGTCAGAGAGACGATTGCCCGGCCGAGCTGCGGCGAGACCTGCCCACAAAGATTGCTCGGTCACGCGCGACAACTCCCGCAGGTCCTCGGAGACATCGCCCACCAGGACGGTGACCGCCGCGTCACCATGCCAACCATCGATGATGGCGCCGCAGTCGATGGACACCACATCACCGGAGGCGATGCGTCGCGACCCGGGAATCCCGTGGACGACCTCCTCATTGACCGAGACGCAGATATGCGCAGGAAAGCCGTGGTAGCCGAGGAACGAAGGCGTCGCACCCTCATCGCGGATGGACTGGGCAGCGCATTCGTCCATCTCAGCGGTCGTGATACCAGGGACGGTCATCTGCGCGACCCTGTGAAGTGTCTTCGCTACGACGAGCCCAGCCGCTCGCATGCTGACGAGCTGATCCGCGGACTTGATCTCAATGCGATCGCGCGAGCGAAACATGGTCAGCCGCGGATAGTCGACAGGATGCGCTCCGAGACGGCGGCCATGTCGCCCATGCCGTCGATGTCGACGAGGATGCCGCGCTCGCGGTAGACCGCGACCAACGGCGCGGTCTGCTCGAAGTAGACCTCGAGGCGTCGGCGGATGACCTCAGCCGTGTCGTCAGCGCGTCCCTGATCCTGAGCTCGCTTGAGCAGGCGGGAGACCACCTCGTCGGTGTCGACGGTGAGTTCGACGACCTTGTCGAGCGACGTTCCGTCGGCCTCGAGCATCATGTCGAGCTCGGTGACCTGCTCCAGGGTGCGCGGGTAGCCGTCCAGGAGGAAGCCCGGATTGCAGTCGTCTCGGGAGATCCGATCGCGCACCATCGCGTTGGTGATCGAATCGGGGACGTACTCCCCCGCGTCCATGTAGCGCTGCGCTTCCTCACCCAGAGGCGTGCCCGCACTGACGTTGGCGCGGAAGATATCGCCGGTGCTGATGTGCGGGACACCGAGGGCGCTGGCCACGACGACCGCCTGGGTCCCCTTCCCAGCCCCAGGTGGGCCCATGATCAGCAGGCGCATCAGCGCAGGAATCCTTCGTAGTTGCGCTGCTGGAGCTGTGAATCGATCTGCTTGACGGTGTCGAGTCCCACGCCGACGACGATGAGCAGGCTGATGCCACCGAAGACGAACTGATCGCCGATGCCGATGAGGTTGAAGGCGAAGACGGGCATGACCGCGATGAGGCCGAGGTAGATCGAGCCCGGGAACGTCAAGCGGTTGAGCACGTAGGAGAGGTACTCGGCCGTCGGCTTGCCCGCGCGGATACCCGGAATGAATCCGCCGTACTTCTTCATGTTGTCCGCGACATCGACCGGGTTGAAGGTGATCGAGACGTAGAAGTAGGTGAAGAAGACGGTGAGGGTGAAGAAGACGAGGAGGTACCACGTCGTGGTGCCCGTGGAGAAGTTGGTCGCGATCCACTGCGCCCACTCGGCCTGGCTGCCCGTGAGCTGCACGAGCAGGGTGGGCAGGAAGAGCAGGGACGAGGCGAAGATGACCGGGATGACGCCAGCCATGTTGACCTTGAGAGGAATGTAGGTCGAGGTCCCGCCGTACATGCGGCGACCGACCATCCGCTTGGCGTACTGCACGGGAATGCGCCGCTGGCCCTGCTCGACGAAGACGACCAGCGCCAGGATCACCAGGGACACCAGGAGGGTGAGCGCGAAGGAGAAGGTGCCACGGCTCACGAACACGTTGATGAACTGCGCCGGGATCGTGGCGATGATCGAGGTGAAGATCAGCAGCGACATGCCGTTGCCCACGCCGCGCTCGGTGATGAGCTCGCCGAGCCACATGATGACGGCGGTGCCCGCGGTCATGACGATCACCATGACGACGATGAGCAGCGGCGTCTGGTTGGGAATCAGTTCCTCATTGCAGCCGCTGAAGAGCTGTCCGGGCGTGCGCGCGAGGGACAGGATCGCGGTCGACTGCAGGATCGCCAGGCCGATCGTGAGATAGCGGGTGTACTGCGTGATCTTCGCCTGACCGGACTGACCCTCCTTCTTGAGGGCCTCGAGCCGCGGGATGACCACGGTGAGCAACTGCAGGATGATGCTCGCGGTGATGTAGGGCATGATGCCCAGCGCGAAGACCGACAACTGCAGGAGTGCCCCGCCGCTGAAGAGGTTGATCACGGCGTAGACGGAGTTGTCCGACGTCTGGTCGATACACCGCTGGATAGCGGAGTAATCGACGCCGGGAGTCGGGACGACGGAGCCCAGGCGGAAGACCGCCAGCATGGCCAGCGTGAAGAGCAGCTTCTTGCGCAGGTCCGGGGTGCGGAACGCCGCGACGAAGGCGCTGAGGTGCACGCTTACCTCCTGGACGATGCCGTGGCACCGCCGTGTCGTGGACGATGACCCCCGTAGGGCTCGAAGCAGCCTAACCTAGGCCCCCCCGAGCGCCGCCTGGGCGATCCTGGGTTAATCCTGAGCGATCAGAGCTTCTCGATGCTTCCGCCGGCCGCCGCGATCTTCTCCTGCGCCGAGGCGGAGAAGGCGTGCGCCTTGACCTGGACGGCGACCGAGATGTCGCCCTGGCCGAGGACCTTCACCGGCTGGCCCTTGCGCACCGCGCCGGCCGCCACGAGATCGGCGACCGAGACAGCGCCCCCCTGGGGGAAGAGCTTGCCGAGGGCGGCCACGTTGACCACCTGGTACGTGACGGTGTTGGGGTTGGTGAAGCCCTTGAGCTTGGGCAGGCGCATGTGCAGGGGCATCTGGCCGCCCTCGAAACGCGCCGGCACCTGGTTGCGTGCCCGCGTGCCCTTGGTGCCGCGGCCGGACGTCTTGCCCTTGGAAGCCTCTCCACGGCCCTTGCGGGTCTTGGGCGTCTTCGCGCCCGGTGCAGGGCGAAGGTGATGGACCTTCAGAGCCATGTCACTCGACCTCCTCGACTGAGACGAGATGGGAGACCGTGGCGATCATGCCGCGGATCTCAGGACGGTCTTCCTTGACGACCGTGTCGCCAATGCGCTTGAGCCCCAGGGAGCGCAGCGTCTCACGCTGACTGTGGGTGCCGCCGATGGGCGACTTGCGCTGGGTCACCTGCAGGCGAACGCTCATGATGCACCCGCCGCGCGAGCACGCAGGAGGGCCGCGGGGGCGACATCCTCAAGGGGGAGACCGCGACGAGCCGCCACCTCCTCCGGGCGCTCGAGATTGCGCAGGGCCTGGACCGTGGCATGCACGATATTGATCGCGTTGTCCGAGCCGAGGGACTTGGACAGTACGTCGTGGATGCCCGCGCACTCGAGCACGGCGCGCACCGGGCCGCCGGCGATCACGCCGGTGCCGGGAGCCGCAGGACGCAGGAGCACGACACCCGCAGCGGCCTCGCCGGTCACGGGATGGGGGATGGTGCCCTGGATTCGGGGCACCTTGAAGAAGTGCTTCTTGGCCTCCTCGACGCCCTTGGCGATTGCTGCGGGCACCTCCTTGGCCTTGCCGTAGCCCACGCCCACGGTGCCGTCTCCGTCGCCCACGACGACGAGCGCCGTGAAGCTGAAACGACGACCGCCCTTGACGACCTTGGCAACGCGGTTGATGGTCACCACGCGCTCGAGGAAGGCGGACTTCTCCTCACGGGGTGCGCGATCGCGTCGCTCACGGCGATCGCGTCCGCCCCCGGAGTTGCCGGCGCCGGTTCCCCGGCGGTCCATTGTCGACATGCCTCTACCTCTCCTGACCGTCAGAACTCGAGGCCGCCCTCACGGGCGCCCTCCGCGAGGGCCGCAACGCGGCCGTGGAACATGTTGCCGCCGCGGTCGAAGACCACGGTCTCGACGCCGGCCTGCTTGGCGCGCTCGGCGACGAGCTCGCCCACCTTGCGTGCCTGGGCCGTCTTGTCGTTGCCCGACGCACGGATGTCCGCCTCCATGGTGGAAGCCGACGCCAGCGTGCGACCGGCACCGTCGTCGATGACCTGGGCCACCACGTGACGGGCGGAGCGAGTGACGACGAGCCGAGGTCGCTGCGCGCTGCCGCTGATCTTCTTGCGCACGCGGACGTGACGACGAGCGCGGGCGGTGCGCTTGGGATTGCCCGAGCCGATCTTCGGGGCGATGGAGCTCACTTCTTGCCCGCCTTTCCGGCCTTGCGACGCACGACTTCACCCTCGTAGCGCACGCCCTTGCCCTTGAAGGGTTCGGGCTTGCGCAGCTTGCGGATGTTCGCGGCGACCTCGCCGACCTGCTGCTTGTCGATGCCAATGACCTTGAACTTCGTCGGGGATTCCACGGCGAAGCTGATGCCCTCCGGGGCCGGGAAGACGATGGGGTGGCTGTAGCCGAGGGCGAACTCCAGGTCCTGGCCCTTGGCCTGCACGCGGTAGCCGGTGCCCACGATCTCGAGGCCCTTCTCGTACCCCTGGGTCACGCCGGTCACCATGTTGGCGATGAGGGTGCGCGTCAGCCCGTGGCGCGCGCGTGAGTCGCGCTCGTCATCGGGCCGAGTGACCGAGAGGGTGCCATCGTCCGCGCGCTCGACCTTGATCGGAGCGACGACGGTGTGGGTGAGCGTGCCCTTGGGGCCCTTGACCGTGACGACGGATCCGTCCACGGTCACCTCGACGCCCGAGGGGACTGTGATGGGAAGACGACCGATTCGTGACATGACTCCCCCTCACCAGACGTAGGCGAGGACTTCCCCACCCACGCCCTTCTGTGAAGCCTGACGGTCCGTCAGGAGGCCTGACGACGTCGACAGGATGGCGACCCCGAGTCCACCGAGAACCTTCGGCAGCGCGGTGCTCTTGGCATACACGCGCAGACCCGGCTTGGAGACGCGACGCAGGCCGGCGATCGACCGCTCGCGACTCGGGCCGTACTTCAGCTCGAGGACCAGACTCTGGCCGACGGCAGCGTCCTCGACGTGCCAGCCGGCGATGTAGCCCTCCTGCTTGAGGATCTCGGCGATCCCCACCTTGATCTTCGAATGCGGCATGGTCACCGCATCGTGATACGCGGAGTTGGCATTGCGCAGCCGCGCAAGCATGTCCGCGATCGGGTCGGTCATTGTCATGGCCATCAGGCCCTTCTCGCCGTGGTATCCCCGTGGGGACCTGCGGCGTCGTTGTTTACCAGCTGCTCTTGGTGATGCCGGGAAGCTGCCCGGCGTGTGCCATCTCGCGCAGGCAGATCCGGCAGAGGCCGAACTTGCGGTAGACGGAGTGGGGTCGGCCGCATCGCGTGCACCGGGTGTAAGCGCGCACGGCGTACTTCGGCTTGCGCTGCTGCTTCTCGATCAGTGCCTTCTTCGCCACGGTCAGTTCTCCTTGAAGGGGAAGCCAAGGAGACGGAGCAGGGCCCGCCCCTCTGCGTCGTTGTCAGCGGTGGTGACGATCGTGATGTCCATGCCGCGGACCCGGTCGATCTTGTCCTGGTCGATCTCGTGGAACATCGACTGCTCCGTGAGGCCGAAGGTGTAGTTGCCGCGCCCGTCGAACTGCTTGCCGGACAGGCCGCGGAAGTCCCTGATGCGCGGGAGTGCGATCGACAGGAGGCGATCGAGGAACTCCCACATGCGGTCACCGCGCAAAGTGACGTGGGCGCCGATCGGCATTCCCTCGCGCAGCTTGAACTGGGCGATCGACTTGCGGGCCTTGGTGACCTGCGGACGCTGACCGGTGATCTCGGTCAGGTCGCGAATGGCGCCCTCGATGAGCTTGGAGTCACGAGCAGCCTCGCCGACGCCCATGTTGACGACGACCTTGGTCACTCGGGGGACCTGCATGATGTTCTCGAAGGAGAACTGCTCCTGCAGAGCAGGCACGATCTCCTCCCGATAGCGCGCCTTGAGGCGCGGCATCTGGTTCTGGGTCATCGTCGTCATCACAGATCCTTGCCGGTTCGCTTGGAGACGCGCACGCTGCGTGTCGCCTCGTAGGTGCTGCCGTCGGAACGGCGCTTCTCGACCTTTTCCTTGCGGAAGCCCACGCGCGTCGGACGGTTGTCCTCGGGATCGACGACCATCACGTTGGAGACGTGGATGGGCGCCTCGGTCGTGATGATGCCGCCGGTCTTGGCTCCGCGGTTGTTCTGGCCGACCCGGGTGTGCTTCTTGATCCGGTTCACGCCCTCGACGATCACACGGTCGGACTCGGGGAAGACCTCGATGACCTTGCCGGTGATGCCGCGATCCTTGCCGCTAATGACCTGCACGAGGTCACCCTTGCGAACGAAGAGGCCAGCCATATCAGAGCACCTCCGGTGCCAACGAGATGATCTTCATGAAGCGCTTCTCGCGAAGCTCGCGGCCGACAGGACCGAAGATGCGGGTCCCTCGCGGCTCTCCATCACCCTTGAGGATGACGGCGGCATTCTCGTCGAAGCGGATGTAGGAGCCGTCAGGACGACGATTCTCCTTGCGGGTGCGGACGACGACCGCCTTGACGACCTCGCCCTTCTTGACGCCGCCACCCGGGATGGCGTCCTTGACGGTCGCGACGATGATGTCGCCAATGCCGGCGTAGCGACGGCCAGAACCACCGAGCACGCGGATGCAGAGAAGTTCCTTCGCACCCGTGTTGTCGGCCACCTTGAGCCGAGACTCCTGCTGAATCACGTCGTCTCCCCTACTTCGCCTTCTCGAGGATCTCCACGACGCGCCAGCGCTTTGTCGCCGACAGCGGCTTGGTCTCCATGAGCAGGACGCGGTCACCAATGCCGCAGGTGTTGGCCTCGTCGTGTGCCTTGAGCTTGCTGGTGCGACGGACGACCTTGCCGTAGAGCGGATGCTTGAAGCGATCCTCCACGGCGACCACGACGGTCTTGTCCATCTTGTCACTCACAACCAGACCCTCACGGATCTTGCGAGCGTTGCGTTCGGTACCCACGGTCACCTTCTCGTCGTTCATGCGGCACCGCCGACGTGCTCGACGGGAGTGATGCCGAGCTCGCGCTCGCGCATCACGGTGTAGAGGCGGGCGATGTCCTTGCGGACCGCGCGCAGTCGTCCATGGTTCTCGAGCTGTCCCGTGGCGCCCTGGAAGCGCAGGTTGAACAGCTCCTCCTTGGCCTCGCGCAGCCGAGTGACGAGCTCCTCGTCGGTCAGGCCGCGGAACTCCTGGGGTGATGTGCCGGCAGCCATCAGACCTCCGCAATATCGTCGCGACGCACGATCCGGCACTTCATGGGCAGCTTGTGCATCGCCCTGGTCAGTGCCGCGATGGCGGTCTTCTCGTTGGGGTACGACAGCTCGAACATGACGCGCCCGGGCTTGACGTTGGCGACCCACCACTCCGGCGAGCCCTTGCCGGAGCCCATGCGGGTCTCGGCCGGCTTCTTGGTCAGCGGGCGATCGGGGTAGATGTTGATCCACACCTTGCCGCCGCGGCGGATGTGGCGGGTGATCGCGATACGTGCCGACTCGATCTGGCGGTTGGTGACGTACGCCGGCTCGAGGGCCTGCAGACCATAGGTGCCGAAGGTCACCTGGGTGCCGCCCTTGGCGGCGCCGGTGCGCTTCGGATGGTGCTGCTTGCGGTGCTTGACCTTGCGTGGGATCAGCATGATCAGACCTCACCCTCTGTCGGTGCAGCTGCGGGGGCGGGGGCCTCGGCAGCAACGGCCACGGCCTCGACGGCCTCGTCGTCACGGCGCAGGCCACGTCGCGGGCGCTCCGGGCGCTTGCCCAGGCGCGCTGCAGCAGCGGCTGCCTCGCGCTCCGCGCGGCTGGTGGGAGCGTCGCCCTTGTAGATCCAGACCTTCACGCCGATGCGGCCGAAGGTGGTGCGCGCCTCGTAGAAGCCGTAGTCGATGTCGGCACGGAGGGTGTGCAGCGGCACACGGCCTTCGCGGTAGAACTCGGTGCGGCTCATCTCCGCGCCGCCAAGTCGGCCCGACACCTGGACGCGGATGCCCTTGGCGCCCGCCTTCATGGTGCTCTGCATGCCCTTGCGCATCGCGCGTCGGAAGGACACGCGGCTCGACAACTGCTCAGCGATGCCCTGGGCGACGAGCTGGGCATCCATCTCGGGATTCTTCACCTCGAGGATGTTGAGCTGCACCTGCTTGCCGGTCAGCTTCTCCAGGTCCGCGCGGATGCGATCGGCCTCAGCGCCGCGGCGGCCGATGACGATGCCCGGGCGCGCCGTGTGGATGTCGACGCGAACCCGCTCGCGGGTGCGCTCGATCTCCACCTTGCTGATGCCGGCGCGCTCCATGCCCTGGGATAGCAGCTTGCGGATCGCGACGTCCTCCTGGACGTAGTCGCGGTAGCGCTGCCCCGGCTTCGCGCTATCGGCGAACCAGCGCGACGTGAAGTCGGTCGTGATGCCCAGGCGGAAGCCGTGTGGATTGACCTTCTGACCCATCTCAGCTCTCCTCGTCCTGCGTGGCTGCAGCCTTCTTCGGTGCGGCC
>JBEAQC010000010.1:0-6374 GCA_041164085.1 Actinomycetota bacterium | reverse complement strand
GGATCGCGTGGGTCGACATCATCTCGATGCGCTCACGGGTGGAGACGTGACCGTCGATGACGCGGACGTAGGTCACGACACCGCGGTAGGTGTCGTAGACCGAGTCGAAGATCAGCGCGCGCACGGGTGCATCGGCGTTGCCGATCGGGTGCGGCACGGTGCGGACGATCTCCTCGAGGAGTTCGGCGACTCCCTCACCGGTCTTGGCCGACACCTTGAGCACGTCGTCGGGCGAGCAGCCGATGATGTGGGCGAGCTCGGCGGCGTACTTCTCGGGCTGTGCCGCCGGCAGATCGATCTTGTTGAGGACGGGGATGATCTGCAGGTCGTTCTCGAGGGCGAGGTAGAGGTTGGCCAGGGTCTGGGCCTCAATGCCCTGGGCAGCGTCCACGAGCAGCACGGCCCCCTCGCAGGCCGCGAGCGATCGCGACACCTCGTAGGTGAAGTCGACGTGCCCGGGCGTGTCGATGAGGTTGAGGACGTAGTCGTGGCCGTCCTGGGCGCGGTAGGGCAAGCGCACGGCCTGGGACTTGATCGTGATGCCCCGCTCGCGCTCGATATCCATCCGGTCCAGGTATTGCGCCCGCATCTGGCGGTCGTCGACGACCCCGGTCATCTGGAGCATGCGGTCCGCCAGCGTGGACTTGCCGTGATCGATATGGGCGATGATGCAGAAGTTGCGGATCACCGCCGGATTGGTCCGGCCGGGCTGGGGGGGTGTCACCGGATCATCCTCGCACGGGGCGACCCGGGCAGCAGCCCTGCGGGATGGCCCCCGGGGAGGGCGATTTGGGCCCTGGCGAGCGCCCCGGTACCCTTGGACCTCGGTCCGGCCGGGATGGCAGGGACGAGATCCGAGAGGCAGAGGCTAAACCGTGGCGAACATCAAGTCGCAGATCAAGCGCAACCGCACCAATGAGAAGGCGCGGCTGCGCAACAAGGCTGTCAAGTCCTCCCTCAAGACCCATGTCCGCAAGTTCCGCGACGCCGCCGACTCCGGTGATGCCGCCAAGGCCCAGGAGTTCGCGCGCGAGGCATGCCGCCAGCTCGACAAGGCCGTGAGCAAGGGCGTCATCCACGCCAACCAGGCAGCCAACCGCAAGTCCTCGATCGCCAAGCGCGCCGCGGCCCTGTAACCCACAGTCAACCGAAGGCCCGATCCCTCCGGGGGTCGGGCCTTCGTCGTTGTCCTGCCGCGACCCATGTCGCTCGACGTTCGCCAGGAGGCGCTCGACGACTACTGGTCGCGGACCGAGGCAGTGCGTACGACGTAGGCCTCCATGTCGTGGAGCTTCTGGTCCACGTCACGCGAGTCCCCCTCGCGCAGTCCGCCCTTGACGGCGACATCAAGGTCCGCGAGGCCGACGGCCGCGGCGGCGAGGCGATCGGCACGCCAGCGCTTCGCGCGATTGCGCGCATTGCGCAGTTGCCAATCGAATCTGATCCCGGTCTCCTGCAGGGCTTCGGCCTCGCTGACCGTCGGCGGCAGGCCCTGGACCCGCACGAGCGCCCGCAGACCCGAGCCCAGCATCGCGGTGACCGCAGGCCCGACGCCCGCACGGCCGGACGACTCGGCCATCCAGCGCAGGTCACGCAGGGCGTCGACCGGCCGACGGTCCCACACGGAGTCCGAGACCTTGTAGCCCTGGACGTCGGCCACCCCGACGAAGTACCTCGCGACGGCTTCCTCGTCGATCGGCCCGGACTCGACGTCGCTGCACAGTTGCGCGACCGCCCCCATGAGCAGGCCGAGGTCGTGGCCGATGGCCTCGTAGAGGGCGTGGATGGCTCCGGGGGTGGACTTGCGACCGCGCCGGCGCACCTCGGCGGCCAGGTATTCCTCTGTCGCGCGGCCCTTCTTGATCGCCGCGCACGACACCTCGCTGACGCCCGCCGCGCGGAGGGCCGTGAGGTACTTCTTGCCCTTCACTCCCCCCGGATGCGCAACGACGAGCGAGACACCGGGCGGAGGGTCGGCGAGCGCAGACTCGATCACACGCCACAGTCCGTCATCAATCTGGTCGGCGTCGGTGACGATGATGAGCGCAGGTTCGTCGAAGAGTGTGGGGCCCAGGGCCTCGGCGAGCGCCGCGCGCGCATCTTCATCGGCAGCCGAGACCGTCCGGCGATCGGGCTCGGAGCCCTCGCGTTCGCGTGCTTCCCGACGCGCCTCGTCGAGTGCCTGCCTCACCAGCACGTCCTCGGATCCGATGACGAGGGTGATCGGCAGGCCCATGCGGGTCAGCATGCCATGCGCGCCCGATCAGCCCTGCACGACCTGATGGGCTGACCAACCGGACCGGTACGCGCCCCGAGGTGAGCGGCCGCCCGACGCACAAGCGACGCTTGGTGACACTCTCGGGCGCTGAAAACTGTGACGAAGCGTCGTCTTCATGGTCGATCCCTCCTTGGCCTGCATCAGCGCAGCGCCGGGACGTCTCAGCTCCGGAGACGCCGCGTCAGGACGACGTCGAGTGCGCTCAACCGGTACGCCGAGTGATGACGCCCAGTGGCTCGGCGACGATGGCCACGTCACCGGCGAGGTCCGTCCGACCGACGATGGCTCCGGCCTGCTGCCACGCCGAGACGGTCTCGGCCGCCGGGTGGCCGTACCTGTTGCCCTCCCCCACGCTGATGATCGCCACCCGACCCGCTGTCCAGGCCGCGAGAGCCGGATCCTGATAGCGGCTGCCGTGATGCGCCACCTTGACGACGTCGACTCCCGGGGCCGCCAGAGACGTGCGCAGTGCCACCTGGGCGGAGACCTCGACGTCGCCGAGGAGGAGGATCCGCACGCCCTGCACCTCAGCGAGGAGCACCACGCTGGCGTTGTTGGGCGCGGACTCCGGGCCACGGATGATGCGTTGCGGCCACAGCACGGTCAGCGTGATGCCCCCGACCTCACGGACCTCGCCCATGCGAGCCGCGGATGTGGGCACGTCGGCGAGCCAGGCCTCGACCTGAGTCGCCGGCTCGGCGGGTTCGCGCAGTGGCGAGACGACAGCCGCGCCGACGGTCCGGCCATCCAGCACTCCCGGCACCCCGCCGACGTGGTCGACGTGGTGGTGTGACAGGACGAGCAGGTCGACATGAGAGACGCCGAGGTCGGCAAGGCACTGATCGATCGCCCGGGGATCGGGGCCAGCGTCGGCGACGACGATCCCGCCCGCATCACCGCGGAGCACGACGGCATCGCCCTGGCCCACGTCGCAGGCGACAAGGATCCATCCCGGAGGAGGCCATCCCGCGCGCTCGGGCACGCGCAGCGCGACGATCGCAACGATGGCGACGATGACACTGGCCACGGCAACGAGTTGCGGCCGCCACACGCGTTCATGCCGGCCGCGATGGCGGCGGATGACATAGACGAGCACCAGCGATACCCCGGTCGCGAGGAGTGCGCCAGGGAGGCCGCCGGGCCACGGCAGGGTCGCCGCGGGCCACGACGATGTCGCCTCGGCGACGAAGGCGATCCATGCCGCGAAGGGTTCGGCGAGACCGGCGAGGACTCGCGCGGGGCCCATCGCGACCGTGCCGACGACGGCGGCGAGCAGGCCGAGCACGGTGACCGGGCCCACCGCGGGCGCGGCGAGCAGGTTGGCGGGGACGGCGACCAGGCTCAGCCCGTCGCCAAAGGCGGCAATGAGTGGCAGCGTCGTGATCTGTGCGCCGACCGTGAGTGCGAGCGCACCCACGACCGCCTGCCGGACTCGGCTGCCACCTCCCCAGCGCGCAGCGATCGGTGCTGCCAGGACGACGAGTCCGCCTGTCGCGGCCACCGAGAGTGCGAAGCCCCACGAGGCTGCCAGCGACGGGGATAGGACAACGAGCACGACCACCGCCAGGGCGAGTGCATGGAGTCCAGTACGCCGTGAACCGGTGATGATCGCGAGGAGCGCGATGATCGCCATGACAGAGGCGCGCAGCACACTCGGCTGCGGGCCGACGATGACGACGAAGGCTCCGAGGGCAGCGCCGGCGAGGGCGACCCGGACGTGCAGGCCGAGCCCGACCATGGTGGCGACCAGCAGGACCGCGCCCACGACGATGGAGGTGTTGCCCCCGCTCACCGCCGTGAGATGCGACAGCCCCGCAACGCGCATCTGCTCCTCGAGGTCCGGTGGCTGCGCCGTCTCATCACCCACGGCGAGGCCCTCGACGAGTGCCGCCGCGCGCGGGGGCGCACCCTCGAGGGAGGTGCGCAGCGCACTCCGCACCGCATTGGCCATGGCCCCGAGCGGCCCCGGCGCCACGATCACCTCGATGGTGTCGACGTCGATGCGTGCGGCGAAGCCGCGCAGCGGGTCACCCTCCTGGATTTCTCCGGTCACCTCGACCACGGTCCCGATGCCCGGTGGATCCTCGGGTGAGGTGCGCAGCACGACGGGCGCACCGACCCGTGTGTCGCCGTATGCCGACGTGACCTCGATGGCATGGGCACGCACGTCGAGCATGGGGCCACCCAGCTCGGCACGGACCCGGTAGTCCCCCACGATGCTCGCGGTCACCGTGACCCGCGCTCCCACATCCTGCAAAGGCGCTGCGGTCACCGACACGGCGTACGCCGCGCATGAGGCGAGCGTCGCAGCGACCACCAGGCAGGTCGACGCGACCAGCCCCCGTCGCCTCACAACGGCGAGCAACCCCGCGCCTGCGGCGAGTACAGCGCCGGTCACGTCGGCGCGGATCACGACGCCGGGATCGACACCCTGCGCCAGGGCGTAGATGCTCGCCCACGCGACGAACCACGCGCTGAGGGCCGCGGGCGCCAGACCGGTCACCCGACGCGCACCAGGGGGCGCAGCTGGGCCATGAGCGCATCACCGATGCCGCTGACCTCCCCGAGGATCTCCACGTCGGTGAACGGGCCGTTGTCGACCCGCCACTGCACGATGCGAGAGGCCAGCACCGGACCGATGCCCGGGAGCGCCTCGAGCTCAGCCGCGCTCGCGTTGTTGATATCGACGAGTTGCCCACCCGGCTGCTGCGCCCCGCTCGCACCACTGCCTGCCGAGTCGCCCGAGTCAGTTGGTGGCGATGCTGCTGAGCGGCGCAGCCCCACAGCGACCTGCTCTCCGTCGACGAGCACGCGGGCGAGGTTGAGGTCGCCGGTGGAGGCGCCTGGCTTCATCCCGCCGGCCGCCTCGATCGCATCAACCACGCGCGAGCCGGCCGGCAGTGTGAGCACGCCTGGGCGCACGACCCGGCCGCGCACGTGCACGATCACCTGCGCTGACGCGGCGGCGGTGTCATCGACACCGGCGGAGACGGCGACCGGCTCGGGCAGCGTGATGATGGGCCGGGTGCGCCCCTGCCACCACCAGTAGGCGACCACGATGAGGAGTGCGCCCAGCAGCACCGCCAGGGCGCGCAGGGCACGTGGACTCCAGGTCACCCCGGGACGCTAGGAGCGCCGCCGTGTGGGCTTGGACTCAGCCGACGATCGGTGGACAGCGCGGCGACGCTCACCCTGTGGATGCCGTCGACGCGGATGTCAGTCGACGAGCGGGGAGACCACCGAGGCGACGATGCCCGGGCCGGTGTGGGCCCCCACCACGGCACCGAGGGGACAGACGACGATGCGCGTGTGCGGCAGGGCCTCGGCCAGGGTCGCCGCGAGGGCATCCGCGCGGGTCGCCGCGTCGAGATGCTGGACCGCGATTTCCACGCTGCGACCCAGGGTGGCTCCGAGAGTGAGTTCGGTGAGGCGAGCGATCGCCTTGGCGGACGTGCGCACCCGCTCCAGCGGCATCACCTCACCATTGAGGATCTGCAGGATCGGCTTCACCTGGAGTGCCTGACCCATGGCCGCGCGAGCCGCGCCGATGCGACCACCGCGGCGCAGGTATTCGAGAGTGTCAACGTAGAACAGCGATGTCGAGGCGCGGGCCCGATGCTCGATGAGCGTCGCGACATCTTCGGCAGGCGCACCGTCGGCGGCGAGCCGCGCACCGGCGAGCACCGCGAAGCCCAGGCCCATGCCGACCGTGCGACTGTCGACTAAGTGCACGGGGATGTCGACCTCCTTGGCGGCGAGTTCAGCCGACTCGAAGGTCGCCGACATGCGCGAGGACAGAGTCGCGCACACCACCGCCTGCGCGCCTCCCTCGGAAGCCTCGACGAAGGCCTGGCGGAATCGCTCAGGGGAAGGCCGACTCGTCGTGACCGGCTGCCATGCCCGCAGAGCCTCGGCGACGCGCGCCGGGCTGGCCTCGGGATCGGTCTCGTCGAAGGCCCGGCCGCCGATGACGACCTGGACCGGCACCACCTCGATGGACGCCCCCGCGGCAAGGTCCGCCGGCAGGTACGCGGTGGAGTCGGTGACGACGGTGACGGACATCTGTCCAGGCTAGTGGTGTCTACGCCTGGGCGCG
>JBEAQC010000009.1:0-9568 GCA_041164085.1 Actinomycetota bacterium | reverse complement strand
TCCTACGGCTACTACCGTCCCGAGGGCGACGGCATGATGATCGGGCTCTTCGAGCCCGTCTGCGCTCCATGGCATGTCGATGCCATCCCCGAGGATGCGTCATTCCTCACGCTGCCCCCGGATTGGGAACGCATGGGCCCCTACCTGGAGAAGGCGATGGCGCGCGTGCCGGCATCCATGGAGGTCGGCATCCGGACGTTCTTCTGCGGACCGGAATCCTTCACGCCGGACCTGTCACCCGTCGTCGGCGAGGCACCCGAGGTCAAGGGCTACTTCGTCGCCGCGGGCCTGAACTCGATCGGCATCCTCACCGGTGGCGGCATCGGGCGTGCGATCGCGACGTGGATCGTCGATGGGCTGCCCGATATCGATGTGACCGGCATGAACATCGATCGACTGCATGCCTATCAGTTGGCCCCGGAGTACAGGGCCACGCGCACCGTCGAGTCGCTCGGCATGGTCTACCAGACGCACTTCCCCGGGAAGTCGATGCAGACCGCTCGCGGCATCAAGCGCTCACCCATCCACGATCGGCTCGCCGAGACCGGGGCGTATTTCCGCGATGTCTCGGGCTGGGAGGGGGCGGACTGGTTCGCACCCGAGGGCGTCGAGCCGACGATCGACCAACTGAGCTGGGGCCGGCAGAACTGGTTCGACTACTGGGCGGATGAGCACCGGGCGGTCCGCGAGGGCGTGGGCCTCATGGACATGTCGTTCATGGCGAAGTTCCTCGTGCAGGGGCCGGATGCGGGGGCGGCCCTGGAGCGCATCTCCGCCAACCGCGTGGACGGCGACCCTGGCGTCATCACCTACACCCAGTGGCTCAACGAGGCAGGGCGCCTCGAGGCCGACCTGACGGTGACCAAGCTCGACGACGATCGCTTCTGGGTTGTCGCCTCGGACACCGCTCACCGCCACGTCGAGACCTGGATGCGCCGCCATATGGAGGACGACCGCGCCTATGTCACCGACATGACATCGGCGTACGCGCAGATCAACATCCAGGGGCCGCGCTCGCGCGAACTCCTGCAGTCGATCACGTCCGCCGACCTGTCCAACGAGACCTTCCCCTTCCGCACAGCCCGCGAGATCGACCTCGGCTTCGCGCGGGCACTCTGCGTGCGTATCACCTACCTCGGAGAGCTGGGCTACGAGCTCTACGTGCCCGCGGAGCAGGCCGTCTACGTCTACGAGCGCCTGACAGAGGCGGGTCGCGCGGTGGACCTGCGGCACACCGGCCTCAAGGCTCTGTCGAGCCTGCGTATGGAGAAGGCCTACCGCGACTTCGGCCACGACATCGACAACACCGATTCGGTGCTCGAGGTCGGTCTGGGCTTCGCCGTCGTCATGGACAAGGACTTCATCGGTCGCGACGCTGTCGCCCGCTTCAAGGAGTCCGGTCCGCTCATGCGTCGACTGGCGCAGGTGCGCATCCTGGATCCGGAGCCGCAGATGTTCCACGGCGAGGTCGTCTACCGCGACGGTGCGCCGGTGGGGTACGTCCGGGCGGCGAGCTATGGCCACACGCTCGGCGGAGCGGTCGGGCTGGCAATGATCGAGACCGGTGATCCGGTCACGGCCGACACGATCAACTCTGGCGCGTGGGAGATCGACGTCGCCGGCACCCGCTATCCGGCGGTCGCATCACTGCGGCCGATGTATGACCCGGACAGCTCGCGGATTCGCGCCTAGGCGATCGACGCAGCTCAACGGGACGGCACGTCCTCCACTGTCGGGCTAGATCGAGCCCAGCCAGAAGTCCTGCCACCGGACGAAGATCAGTCCGAGGACGGCGACGTACCACGCGGCGAGGATGAGACCGCGCAAGCCGACGATGGCCGACACGGCAGTGCCCCAGGACTGAGGCGTCGGAAGTCGGCCCGACAGGAGGTTGGCGGCGGTGACCCAGACGAAGATCGGGGCCGTGACAGTCCAGACGACCATGCACCACGGGCACAGTGCTCCGATCGAGTACAGGCTCTGCCACACGAGCCACTGCACGAAGACGAAGCCGAGCAGCGCGCCGGCATTGAGTCCGAGCCATACCCACGCGGGCAGGGTGACTTTGCCGGCGAGGAGCACGCCGAGAGTGATGACGACGCTGAATCCCGCGAGACCCATCACCGGATTGGGGAAGCCGAAGACCTCCGCCTGCGGGGTGATGATCACCGATCCGCAGGACAGGACGGGATTGAGATCGCATGCCGGGACGTAGCCCGAGTCCGCGAGGACGCGGACCTTCTCCAGCGTGAGTTCGAATGCCGCGATCAGGCCGAGCACACCACCGACGATGAGGATCCACGCTGTGGTGCGGTCCAGTCGCCGCACACGATCGGCACGCCACTCATCGAGTGGGTCGGCGTCGATAGACGGCTCGTGGGTGGCGCTGGCCATGCGCTAACGGTACGGCGACTCGCGCGCCGAGGCGCGGCGGCCGGTCAGTTCGCCGTCGGGATCGCGTCGCCCGGGACCACGTAGACCAGGCTCGTGGTCTTGGCCCGCGAGCCCGGCTCGATGACGGCAGCGTTGCCCTTGGCGACCTTGATCGTGATCGCGAGCTTCACCGTCTCACTGCAGCCCGGGTCATCGCTCAGGGTGAGGTCCGGGATCCGGATGCCTAGGACCGCATGGTGCTGCTGCCAGGTGATGGTGGTCCTGCCCGCACCGGTGGCCCTGGTGGCCTTCGCCGTGGTGCAGGGAGCACCGGGAGTGATCGCGACCTGGGTCAGCGTGGCAGCGAGGGTGACCTTGGCCGAGCCAGTGGCCTTCGTCTTGCCGGCCGCCTTGCACGACGTCGGGTAGGTCTTCTCGATGCAGTTGGTGATGGACAGGAAACTCCCCACGCGGATCGGACCACTCGCTTCGCTCAGGTCGAACGCCTGCTGGATCGTGTAGGTCCTACCCGGCTTCACCACCTGGTCCTTGCCGGAGGCCGGCGCGCGGTCACTCTGCGCCCACGCCGGCAGCGCCGTACTGATGTAGAGCAATGAGTAGCTCCTGGGGTCCATCTCCTGCGTCACGATGCGCACGACCCCCTTGCCCGTGGGGGAGTTGCAGTTGCCGGGGACGCACATCATCACCGTCGCCTGGCACGAGTGCGTGCCGGCGGCGTCGGTGACGAAGGAGAAGGCAACAGGGATGCTGAAGGACGGGCCGGCCGGCCAGACATTGCGCCCCGCCTCGGCCGACGTGACACGGCCCGAGGGGCTCGTGCACGAGAGCGTGACGCCGAGGAAGAGCTCATTGGGCGCAGTGCCCTTGGCGTCGAGCACCACGAGTTCGGTCCCGACGAAGCGCGTCTCGCCCGCCTCGGCCTGGAAACTCGCAGAGAAGAATCGAGTGTGTCGCTTCTTTGCGTTCAGCGTGGCCGTCGTCGGCGTGACATCGACGACCTCCCCATCCGACGTGGCCGGCGCGACGGACTGGGCAGCGAGTGCCGCGGGAACAGGACCGACGAGAGACGCGAGCAACAAGGCGGTCGCGGCGACAGAGGCGAGTGCTCGAGGCATACCAGCACCTTACGTCTCAGATCAGCCAATGTCGCGTCGGTAGGCTGCCCCTATGACCCAGCCAGCGGATGGCGCACCGGCCGAGCCCATTGACGACCGGCATCCGCTGCGTGTCCTCCTCGGTGGCCCCTGGGGCGCGGTCGAGTCCATGGCCCCCACGGTGCTGTTCGTGCTGGCCTACTTCGCGTCAGGCAACAGTCTCGCGGTGGCCGTCGGCGTCGCGCTCGGCGTCGCCGTCATTCTCGCCGGCGTCAAGATCGCTCGCCGCGAGAAGCCCATCCGTGTGCTCGCCGGACTCCTCGGGGTCGCTGTGGCGGCGCTCTTCGCGGCGTACCAGGACGACCCGCTCGGCTTCTTCCAGATCCGCGTGCTCGCCAACATCCTGAGCGCCGTCGCCTTCGCCGGGTCGATCCTCATCCGCCGTCCGCTCATGGGCGTCATCATCGGCCCCCTCATGGGCACCGGCATGCGCTGGCGCCAGGACCCGGATCTGCTCAAGGCCTACTCGCGCGTGACCTGGCTCTGGGCCATTCTCAGCCTCGTGCGAGCCGCGATCCAGATCCCGCTGATCGAGTCCGGTCAGTTGGCCTGGCTCGGAGCCACGCCCTTCCTCTTCTACGGCCTTGTGGCGATCACCATCGCCGCGTCCTGGTGGGTGATCCGCAAGACGCTCCCGCCGGGCCATCCGGGCATACGACACCCGCAGGTCCCTGCAGCCACCGCCTGACCCGGGTCAGCGCGCCTGACAGGTCGGGCACCAGTAGAGATTGCGACCGGCCATGTCCGACCACGCGATCTCGTCCGCGCAGACCAGGCACTCGCGTCCCTCGCGCCGATAGACATAGACCTCGCCGCCGTGGCGATCCCTGCGGCGCGGTCGACCCATCGCCCGGGGGGTGTGCTCATCGCGCACGGTGTCGATGCGACCACGGCGTACACCATCGCGCATGAGTTCCACCAGATCCGACCACATGTCGAGGAACTCCTCGCGACTGACCTCCCGGCCGGGACGGTAGGGGTCGATGCCCGCGCGGTAGAGCGCCTCGGCTCGATAGATATTGCCGACCCCGGCGAACGCCGACTGATCCATGAGAAGCGAGCCAATGGGTGCACTGCTGCGCGAGATGCGTCGCCAGGCTCGCTCCGGATCCGCGTCCTTGCGGATGGGGTCAGGGCCGATGCGCGCGGTGAGCGCCGTGACCTGCTCGGGAGTGAGCACCTCACAGGCCGTCGGCCCGCGCAGGTCGGCGTAGGCGTCGTTGCCCTCCAGGCGCAATCGCACCTGACCGACCGGCTCTGGCGCCGTTCCCTTGCCGAAGGCCCACTTGCCGTAGAGGCCGAGGTGGACGTGGAGGGTGCGCTCGTCGTCGAAGTCGACGAGCAGGTGCTTGCCCAGCGCATCGGCTTTGCGGATCGTGGAGCCGTCGAGCAAGGCGGCGCCATCGGCGAAGCGTCCCTGCGGGCTGCTCACCGCGATTGGTGCCCCCTTGAAGGTGCGACCGATGCGCCTGGCCTGGCGATGGACGACGTGACCTTCGGGCATGGCCGGTGAGTCTGCCACCGGTCTGGCACCATCGCATCGTGCGAGTCGCCGGGGTTGACGGTCGCCGCGGTGGCTGGGTCATCGCCACCGTGGATCTCTCGCCACGCCCGTCCCTTGCCTCCCTGGAGTACGTCGCTCCCCTCGGGCCGGCACTCGTCGATGACCTCGCCGTCATCGCGATCGACATGCCCATTGGCCTCTCGGACTCCGGATCACGTGAGTGCGACTCGGCGGCGCGCAAGCTCCTGCGCCCGCACGCATCGCGCGTCTTCCCAGCACCGCCGCGCGCGGCACTCCCCCACGTGGACGACTACGTGGCCGCGTGCGAAGCATCGCGGAGCGCCGGCGGCAAGGCGATCTCACGGCAGACCTGGAACCTCCTCGCGGCGATCACGGAGGTGGACGCCCTTGCCGACGACGGCCGGCTCGTGGAGTGCCATCCCGAACTCGCCTTCGCCCTGATGAACGGCCATCCGGTGGATGAGCGCAAGAAGACGCCGGAGGGTCGCGCCGTGAGGCTGGACCTGCTTCGCCGATGGCTGCCCGACCTCAGCGATCCGGCGTACGGCGATGACGGACTCGACGCGCTCGCCTGCGCCTGGTCCGCGGCCCGTGTCACGGACGGGACAGCGATCACCCTGCCGACGGGTGAGCCGCCGGTCGATGCGATCGGGCGACCGATGCGCATTACGGCCTAGGGCCCGCCGCGACCACGTGTCGCGAAAACGACGCTTGGTCACGGCGATCGCCCTTCGACGGCGCGACAAAGCGTCGTTGTGGTGACGGGGCAGCGCTCAGTCGAAGATCGGGTCGACGGTGCGCGTGCGCTTGAGCTCGAAGAATCCGGGGATGGAGGCGACGAGCAGCGTGCCGTCCCATAGGCGACCGGCAGCATCGCCCTTGGGTGCGGGCGTCACCACCGGGCCGAAGATCGCCACGCGCTCACCGTCGGGGCCGGGTACGGCGATGACGGGTGTGCCGACGTCCTGGCCGACCAGCCCGATGCCCTCCGCGTGACTCGCGCGGAGGTCGACGTCGAAGTCCGTCGACGTGGCGGCATCCAGCAGCGAGGTCGGAAGGCCAAGAGCCTCGATCGACTCCGCGACCGCCGTCTCGTAGTCCTGGCCGCCGGGATGGATCCGGGTGCCGATCTCGGTGTAGAGCTTGCCGATGACGTCATCGCCATAGTCGCGCTGCGCGGCCATGATCACGCGCACAGGCCCCCAGGCCTTGAGCATCAGTTCGCGATACTCCTCGGGCACGTCATTGCCCTCGTTGAGGACGGCCAGCGACATCACATGCCAGCGCACCTGCACGGGGCGGACCTTCTCTACCTCGAGCATCCAGCGCGAGGTCATCCACGCCCAGGGGCAAATGGGATCGAACCAGAAGTCGACGGTGGTGGGGGTCGCCATGGGGCGAAGGTATCCCCGCGGAGCCCGGGCCGCTCTGCCAGGATGACGACGTGACCGCCAATGTGACCCGCGCCGAGGCTGCCCAGCGAAGCCAAGTGATTTCCGTCGACGGATACGACGTCGACCTCGACCTCGTCGGCAGCGCCGAGACCTTCGCGTCGACCACGACCGTCGCCTTCCGCGCGCGCGAGGCCGGTGCGTCGACCTGGATCGATCTCATCGCACCGGACGTCCTGTCGGTCAATCTCAATGGGCGCGAGCTCGTGCCCGACGAGGTCTTCGATGGCAACCGCATCCGCCTCGACGACCTCGAGTCGGAGAATGTCGTCATCATCCGCGCCCGCTGCGCCTTTATGCGCACCGGCGAAGGCCTGCATCGTTTCGTCGATCCCGTCGATGATGAGGTCTACCTCTACACGCAGTTCGAGTCGGCGGATGCCCGCCGGATGTACGCCTGCTTCGAGCAGCCGGACCTCAAGGCACCGTTCCAGCTCCACGTCCGCGCACCCCAGCACTGGGTCGTCGTGAGCAACGCGCCTGATCCGACCGAGGTCGATCTCGGCGACGGCACCACGCGATGGGACTTCCCGGCGACTCCGCCGATCTCGACGTACATCACGGCACTGGTTGCCGGGCCCTATTACTCCGTGCATGACGTCTATGAAGGCCCATACGGCAGCTACCCGCTGCGGATCTTCTGCCGCAACTCCCTCGCGGAGTTCCTCGATCCCGACGACATCTTCCTGCTCACCAAGCAGGGATTCGCGTTCTTCGAGGAGGAGTTCGGCGTCCCCTACCCGTTCGTGAAGTACGACCAGCTCTTCGTGCCGGAGTTCAATGCGGGTGCGATGGAGAACGCCGCGTGCGTCACGTTCCTTGAGGACATGGTCTTCCGCTCCCGCGTCACGGACGCGGCGTACGAGCAGCGAGCCAACACGATCCTGCACGAGATGGCGCACATGTGGTTCGGCGATCTCGTGACCATGAAGTGGTGGGATGACCTCTGGCTCAACGAGTCCTTCGCCGAGTGGGCGGCCCACCACGCCAACGTCAACGCCACGCGCTACACCGACGCGTGGACGACGTTCAGCAATCAGCGCAAGGCCTGGGCCTACCGGCAGGATCAGTTGCCCTCGACCCACCCGATTGCGGCCGACATGGTCGATCTCGATGCCGTCCGCGTCAACTTCGATGGGATCACCTACGCCAAGGGCGCATCAGCTCTCCGCCAACTCGTCGCCTGGGTCGGCGAGGACAATTTCCGCACGGGCATAAACGCCTACTTCACCAAGCATGCGTGGGGCAACACCGAGCTCGCCGACTTGCTCAGCGAACTCGAGGCCTCCTCGGGCCGCGACCTGTCGGGCTGGACAGCCGAGTGGCTGCAGACCAGCGGGGTCAACCTCATGCGCCCCGACATCACGGTCGCCGACGACGGCACGTACGCCGCCGTGACCATCGTGCAGGAGCCGCCCGCCATGCCCGAGGGGGTGGCGCCGACCCTCCGCTCGCATCGGATGGCACTTGGCCTCTACGACCTGGTCGATGGCCGACTCGTGCGCCGCGACCGGATCGAGCTGGACGTCGTCGGCGAGCGCACCGACGTGCCTCAGCTCGCCGGGGCCGCACAGCCCGACCTGCTTCTGCTCAACGACGACGACCTCACCTTCACCAAGGTCCGCCTCGACGACCGGTCATGGCGCACGGCAGTCGCGCACCTCGGCGATGTCGTCGACTCCATGCCCCGTGCACTCATCTGGGGCGCTGCATGGGACATGGTGCGTGACGGCGAGGTGCCCACGGGCGAGTACGTCGACCTCGTGATCGCCGGCCTCGGTCAGGAGAGCGACATCGGCGTCGTGCAGCAGACGCTCCGTCAGGTGAAGACCGCTGTCGATCTCTTCGCGACGCCGCAGCATCGGCCGGCCTACGTCCAGCGCCTCGCCGACACACTTGGCTCGCTCATGCGCGCAGCCGCACCGGGCTCCGACCACCAACTCGCCTTCGTGCGCGCCTTCACCTCGCTCGCGACGAGCCCTGCCGACCTCGACACCGTGGCCGGGCTCCTCGATGGCAGCGTCACCCTCGACGGCCTCGCCGTCGACACGGACCTGCGCTGGAGCCTGCTGCAGCGGCTCGCCGCCACCGGGCGCGCCGAGCTCGACGCCATCGAAGCGGAGCTCGCACGCGATGACACCGCGACCGGGCGCCGACAGGCGGCCGTCGCACGTGCAGCGCGCCCCTCACTGGAGGCCAAGGACCTCGCGTGGGCCGAGATGATGGAGCGCACCGACGTAGCGAACGCCATCCTCGAGGCCACCATCGCCGGCTTCGTGCAGCCTGACCAGGTCGACCTCCTCAGCAACTTCCGCCAACGCTACTTCGACGACATCGTGCGCGCGTGGGATGCACAGACGATGGAGATGGGCCAGTCGCTCGCCATGGGGCTCTACCCGAGCCTCATCGTCGATCAACACACCATCCGCGACACCGACGCTTTCCTCGATCGCACCGACCTCAACCCAGCGCTGCGACGACTGGTCATCGAAGGTCGCGACGGCGTACGCAGATCGCTCAAGGCTCGCGCCGCAGACGTCTGAACCGACGAAACGACCCGCGACCCGCCCACGGCTGGTCGATGCCTATGCGACCCGCCTACGGCTGGTCGATGCCTATGCGACCCGCCTACGGCTGGTCGATGTACTCGACGCGCATGCGCCGAGCGTGCTCGCCCAGCACAGCGAGGCCATCACGCAGGCCGCCCATTGTGTCGCCGGAGGTGAACGAACTCGTCATCGACAGCGCCGCGAGCCCGCAGGCACGATCATCGAGCGGGATCCGCGCCAGGCGCCCCGTGACGATCTCGAGCTGACGACCGACCGGATCCACCGCGACCAGCACGCTGCGATCGGGGTTGGCCAGACGCTCCAGCAGCGCCTCAGCACCCTCGCGCCCCCCATCCCACGCGCCGATGTAGGCACTGAAGGTCAATCCCGACTGCCGCTCGGCATGCTCGAGCAGGCGTTGCACCTCCGCGCGCTGCGCGGCCGTGAGATCACCAGCGGGCACTGGCCCCACCCCTCTCCTCGTGATCGGTCGGA
>JBEAQC010000008.1:0-2533 GCA_041164085.1 Actinomycetota bacterium | reverse complement strand
GCGGCGGAGTTCGATGCGCGCATGAGCGGCACGCCGTACTCCGCGGGCGGCATTCGCACCACCGTCGCGGCCACGCGAGCGGCAAGTGACGAGCAGCTCGCGTCGAATGCCGCGCGACTGGCTGCAGAGGCGTTGCGCCAGGGCACAACGACGATCGAGGCCAAGTCCGGCTACGGGCTCACCGTGGAGGACGAGGCTCGGTCGCTCGTGGCTGCACGGACGGTGACCGAGGAGACGACGTTCCTCGGTGCTCACGTGGTGCCGGCGGAGTACGCCGACCGACCCGACGACTACGTCGATCTCGTGGCCGGAGAGATGCTGGACGCATGCGCACCGCATGCGCGCTGGGCCGACGTCTTCATCGAGCGTGGCGCCTTTGACTCCGACCAAGCGCGACGGATCCTCGAGGCCGCAAAGGCCAAGGGACTCGGACTACGCGTGCACGCGAACCAATTGACGCAAGGCGCGGGCGTGCGACTCGCGGTCGAGATGGGCGCTGCCTCGGTGGACCACTGCACGCACCTGGGCGATGACGACATCGAGGCGCTGGCCGGGTCGGGGACGGTGGCGACCCTCGTGCCGGGTGCGGAGTTCTCGACGCGATCGACCTACGCTCCCGCACGACGGCTCTGGGATGCGGGTGCCACTGTCGCCATCGCGAGTGACTGCAACCCGGGCTCGTCGTACACGACGTCGATGCCGCTCATGATCGCTCTCGCCGTGCGAGAGATGGGCATGACGCCGGCCGAGGCAGTGTGGTCCGCGACGGCTGGCGGGGCCGCCTCACTGCGGCGAGACGATATTGGTGTCCTGGCACCCGGTCGCTGCGCCGACCTCATCGCTTTGGACGCTCCGTCGCATGTGCACCTGGCGTATCGGCCGGGCGTACCCCTGGTCACCCGGGTCTGGCGGGCGGCCGCTACGCCTTGACTGCCTCGAGCGACGATGTGACGCGCTGCATCGGCGTCCCGCTGACGCGGAGCAGGGGTAGGACGGGTGCGACGCGCTCGGCGATGACGCGGTCGGCCCGGTCGCGGTGTTCGACGCCGTCACGCACCCCCTCGTCATCGACCCACGCGAAGTCCGGCGCGCACCAGAGCACCGCGTCGTACGTCGAGGCGTCTTCGATACCGGCATCGAGCAGTGAGTCGTCGTCGAAGTAGACGATGCTGTACACCGCCGTCATCAGCGGCAGGGGATCGGCGATGATCCACGGCGTCTCGGCGTACTCCGCTGCTCGCTCGACGGTGCTGACGGTCATCTGCTGGGTGAGGAAGATCCCCTCCTGATCGGCCAGCGTGGGGACTCGACCGAAGTCGCGCACGAAGTCGCGGAGGTACTCCTCGGCGACGAATCCCGGCAGGGCGTCGGCCAGCCCCATGGCGAGGGTGGTCTTGCCGCTGGATTCCCCACCGAGCAGGCCGATCCGTCTGGGTGCCATGCGCCCCATCATGACCCGGCCCCCTTGCAAGCCGGGTTACCGGCGAGTAGCGTTTGTTGACAGTTGCTCAACTGACGTCCCGGCGCCCCGAGGAGGCATCATGACCGAGGCATTCATCTACGAGGCGATCCGCACCCCGCGCGGGCGCGGCAAGGCCAACGGCTCGCTGCACGGGGTCAAGCCCGTGTCCCTCGTGACCGGCCTGATCGACGAGATGCGCACCCGCCATCCCGACCTCGACACCAACCAGGTCGACGACCTCATCCTCGGCTGCCTCACGCCGCTGGGCGACCAGGGTGCCAACATCGCCAAGACCGCCGCCATCGCGGCCGGCCTGCCCGACACCGTGGCAGGCATGCAGATCAACCGCTACTGCTCCTCCGGTCTCGAGGCGATCAACATCGCTGCGGCCAAGGTCCGCTCGGGCTGGGACCAGATGCTCTTTGCCGGCGGCGTCGAGTCGATGAGTCGCGTGCCCATGGGCAGCGACGGTGGTCCCTGGGCCATGGATCCGGAGACGGCGTACACGACCTACTTCGTCCCGCAGGGCATCAGCGCCGACCTCATCGCCACGACCGAGGGATTCTCGCGCGATGACGTCGACGCGTACGCCGCGCGCTCGCAGGAGAAGGCCGCCGCGGCGTGGAGCTCGGGCCGATTCACCAAGTCGATCGTGCCCGTGAAGGACATAAACGGCGTAACCATCCTCGATCACGACGAGTTCATGCGGCCTGAGACCACCGTCGAGTCGCTCTCCAAGCTCAATCCGTCGTTCGCTGCGATGGGTGACATGGGCGGCTTCGACGCGGTGGCTCTGCAAAAATTCCACTGGGTCGAGCGCATCAATCACGTGCACACCCCGGGTAATTCCTCGGGCATCGTGGACGGCGCTGCGCTGACCCTCGTCGGCAGCGAGGCGGCGGGCAAGGCTGCCGGTCTCACCCCGCGTGCACGCGTCGTCGCCACGGCCGTCACCGGTGCTGATCCGACCATCATGCTCACGGGCCCGACGCCGGCCACGCTCAAGGTGCTCGCCGCCGCAGGCCTGAAGCCGGAGGACATCGACGTCTGGGAGCTCAACGAGGCCTTTGC
>JBEAQC010000007.1:0-5149 GCA_041164085.1 Actinomycetota bacterium | reverse complement strand
ACTCGAGGGCCGGTGACGGTACCCCCCGGGGTCGACAGCGGCGTGCCCAGAGGGTAGGCTGCCGCTTTGCGCTGCTCCCGACCGGTTTGACACCGGCGCTGCCGCGCGTCCCGGCACACGTGGAAGGACCCCTCTTGGCCGCCTCGCGCTCCACCGCTCTCTCCCCCAACCTGCACCGCGCATCCTTCGCCAAGATTCGAGAGCCCCTGGCTGTCCCGGACCTGCTGGCCCTGCAGACCGCGAGCTTCGACTGGCTTTTGGGCAACGACGCCTGGCGGGCTCGCGTGGAGGCTGCCATCGCCGAGGGCCGCAAGGATGTCCCCACGACGTCCGGCCTCGAGGAGATCTTCGCTGAGATCAGCCCCATCGAGGACTTCTCCGGTTCCATGTCGCTGTCGTTCAGCGACCATCGCTTCGAGCCGTCGAAGTACACCGCCGATCAGTGCATGGAGAAGGACTTCACCTACTCCGCACCTCTGTTCGTCACCGCCGAGTTCATGAACAACGAGACCGGCGAGATCAAGTCGCAGACCGTCTTCATGGGCGAGTTTCCGCTGATGACGCACAAGGGCACCTTCATCATCAACGGCACTGAGCGCGTCGTCGTGTCGCAGCTCGTGCGCTCACCCGGTGTCTACTTCGAGCGCACGCCGGACAAGACCAGCGACAAGGACGTCTTTGTCGCCAAGATCATCCCGAGCCGGGGAGCGTGGCTGGAATTCGAGGTCGACAAGAAGGACCTCGTCGGAGTCCGCGTCGACCGCAAGCGCAAGCAGCCGGTCACGATCTTCCTCAAGGCCCTCGGCTGGACCGCCGAGGAGATTCGCGAGCGCTTCGGGGCCTATGAGTCGATCATGCAGACCCTGGAGAAGGACCACGTCGAGACCCAGGACGAGGCACTGCTCGACCTTTACCGCAAGCTCCGCCCGGGTGAGCCGCCGACGCTGGAGAACGCCAAGGCGCTGCTCGAGAACTTCTACTTCAATCCCAAGCGCTACGACCTTGCCAAGGTGGGTCGCTACAAGATCAACAAGAAGCTCGGCCTCGACGAGCCGCTGAGCCAGAGCGTGCTCTCCAAGGAGGACATTGCCGCGACAATCGAATACCTCGTGCGCCTGCACGCGGGCGAGACCGTCGCTGAGGCGCCTCGCGGTGAGATCCAGATCGAGACCGACGACATCGACCACTTCGGCAATCGTCGCCTGCGCACGGTGGGCGAGCTGATCCAGAATCAGATCCGCACGGGCTTGTCGCGCATGGAGCGCGTTGTCCGCGAGCGCATGACGACCCAGGATGTCGAGGCCATCACGCCGCAGACCCTGATCAACATCCGCCCGGTCGTGGCGTCGATCAAGGAATTCTTCGGCACATCGCAGCTCTCGCAGTTCATGGACCAGACCAACCCGCTCGCGGGCCTGACCCACAAGCGTCGCCTGTCGGCGCTCGGTCCCGGCGGCCTGTCGCGCGAGCGTGCCGGCTTCGAGGTCCGCGACGTGCACCCGTCCCACTACGGCCGCATGTGCCCGATCGAGACTCCCGAAGGCCCCAACATCGGCCTCATCGGATCGTTGGCGACCTACGGCCGCGTCAACGCGTTCGGCTTCGTTGAGACGCCCTACCGCAAGGTCGTGGGTGGCAAGGTCACGGACCAGGTCGACTACCTCACCGCAGATGAGGAGGACCTGCACGTCATCGCCCAGGCCAACGCGGCCATCGCCGATGACGGCCAGTTCACGGAGGATCGCGTCCTCGTGCGTCGCAAGGGTGGCGAGGTCGACTACGTCCCGGCGGTCGAGGTCGACTACATGGACGTCTCTCCGCGCCAACTCTGGTCCGTCGCCACGGCCATGATCCCCTTCCTCGAGCACGACGACGCCAATCGCGCCCTCATGGGCTCCAACATGCAGCGTCAGGCCGTGCCGCTGCTGCGCGCGGAGGCGCCCCTCGTCGGCACCGGCATGGAGTTCCACGCCGCGTACGACGCCGGCGACATGATCACCGCGGAGAAGCCCGGTGGCGTCACCGAGGTGTCGGCCGATCACATCGTCGTCTCCAACGACGACGGCACGACGACGACCTACCGCGTGCAGAAGTTCCATCGCTCCAACCAGGGCACCTGCTACAACCAGCGCCCGGTTGTCAACGAGGGTGACCGCGTGGTCGCGGGCCAGGTCATCGCCGACGGCCCCTCCACCGACCTCGGTGAGATGGCACTCGGCAAGAACCTGCTCGTGGCGTTCATGCCCTGGGAGGGTCACAACTACGAGGACGCAATCATCCTCAGCCAGCGACTGGTGCAGGACGACGTACTCAGCTCGATCCACATCGACGAGCACGAGATCGACGCCCGCGATACCAAGCTCGGCCCCGAGGAGATCACCCGCGATCTGCCTAATGTCTCTGAGGAGGTGCTGGCCGACCTCGACGACCGCGGCATCATCCGCATCGGAGCGGACGTGGTCCCCGGTGACATTCTCGTCGGCAAGGTCACGCCCAAGGGCGAGACCGAGCTCACCCCCGAGGAGCGCCTCCTTCGCGCGATCTTCGGCGAGAAGGCTCGCGAGGTGCGCGACACCTCGCTCAAGGTGCCCCACGGCGAGTCCGGCAAGGTCATCGGCGTCCGCGTCTTCGATCGCGACGAGGGCGATGAGCTGCCCCCGGGTGTCAACCGCCTCGTGCGCGTCTACGTCGCACAGAAGCGCAAGATCACCGAGGGCGACAAGCTCGCTGGCCGCCACGGCAACAAGGGCGTCATCGCCAAGATCCTCCCGGTCGAGGACATGCCCTTCCTTCCCGACGGCACCCCGGTCGACATCGTGCTCAATCCGCTCGGCGTGCCCGGCCGCATGAACGTCGGGCAGATCCTTGAGACTCACCTCGGCTGGGTTGCGCACGCAGGCTGGGAGGCAGACCCGGCCGATCCCCGCACCGCGAAGCTGTCCGAAGACGTGCGCTCTGTGTCGCCCGGCACTCGCGTGGCCACGCCCGTCTTCGACGGAGCGCGCGAGGATGAGTTGGCGCTCGTGCTCGAGTCGACGAGGCCGACGTCGGACGGTCACCGTCTGGTCGACTCCGACGGCAAGGCGGAACTTCTCGACGGCCGCACCGGCGAGCCGTTCCCTGGCCGATTCACGGTGGGCTACATCTACATCCTCAAACTGCTCCACCTGGTCGACGACAAGATCCACGCGCGCTCGACCGGCCCCTACTCCATGATCACCCAGCAGCCGCTGGGCGGTAAGGCCCAGTTCGGTGGTCAGCGCTTCGGTGAGATGGAGGTGTGGGCGCTCGAGGCGTACGGAGCGGCCTACGCCCTCCAGGAGTTGCTCACGATCAAGTCCGACGACGTCCTGGGCCGCGTCAAGGTCTACGAGGCCATCGTCAAGGGCGAGAACATTCCCGAGCCCGGCATCCCCGAGTCCTTCAAGGTCCTGGTCAAGGAGATGCAGTCCCTGTGCCTCAACGTCGAGGTGCTCTCCGGCGACGGCGTCGCCATCGAGATGCGTGACTCGGACGAGGACGTCTTCCGCGCAGCGGAGGAGCTCGGCATCGACCTGTCCAGGCGCGAGCCGGCCAGCGTCGAAGAGGTCTAGACACCTCACCCGCAGACAACCAGACAACAACGAGGCAAAGGACGACAGGGTGCTTGACGTCAACTTCTTCGACGAGCTTCGCATTGGGCTCGCCACCGCAGACGATGTTCGCGCGTGGTCGCACGGCGAGGTGAAGAAGCCCGAGACCATCAACTACCGCACGTTGAAGCCCGAGAAGGATGGGCTCTTCTGCGAGAAGATCTTCGGGCCCACCCGCGACTGGGAGTGCTACTGCGGCAAGTACAAGCGCGTGCGCTTCAAGGGCATCATCTGCGAGCGCTGCGGTGTCGAGGTCACGCGTGCCAAGGTGCGTCGTGAGCGCATGGGTCACATCGAACTGGCCGCCCCCGTCACCCACATCTGGTACTTCAAGGGTGTGCCCAGCCGACTGGGCTACCTGCTCGACCTCGCTCCCAAGGATCTCGAGAAGGTCATCTACTTCGCCGCCTACATGATCACGAGCGTCGACGAGGAGGGCCGCCACGAGGCGCTTCCCAGCCTCGAGGCTGACCTGGGCGTCGAGAAGGCCAAGATCGCCAAGCGCCGCGATGCCGACATCGAGGCTCGGGCGCAGAAGCTCGAGGCCGACCTGGCTGAGTTGGAGGCCGAGGGAGCCAAGGCTGACGTGCGTCGCAAGGTGCGCGAGTCGGCCGAGCGCGAGATGGCCTCCGTTCGTCGCCGCGCTGACAATGAGATCGACCGCCTCGACAAGGTCTTCGATCGCTTCCGCACGCTCAAGGTCCAGGACCTTGAGGGCGACGAGATCCTCTACCGCGAGATGCGCGACCGCTATGGCCGCTGGTTCGACGGCGGCATGGGTGCCGCAGCGATCCAGAAGCGTCTGCAGACCTTCGACCTCGAGGCCGAGGCGGAGTCGCTGCGCGAGACCATCGCCACGGGCAAGGGTCAGCGCAAGGCTCGCGCACTCAAGCGCCTCAAGGTCGTGTCGGCGTTCCTCAACACGACCAACTCGCCGCTGGGCATGGTCCTCGATGCCATCCCGGTCATCCCGCCGGACTTGCGCCCGATGGTGCAGCTCGACGGTGGACGCTTCGCGACGAGCGATCTCAACGATCTCTACCGCCGCGTGATCAACCGCAACAACCGACTCAAGCGTCTGCTTGACCTCGGTGCGCCCGAGATCATCGTCAACAACGAAAAGCGCATGCTTCAGGAGGCCGTGGACGCCCTGTTCGACAACGGACGTCGCGGCCGCCCGGTCACCGGCCCCGGCAACCGCCCGCTGAAGTCGCTGTCCGACATGCTCAAGGGCAAGCAGGGTCGGTTCCGCCAGAACCTGCTCGGCAAGCGCGTGGACTACTCGGGTCGTTCCGTGATCGTGGCCGGGCCGCAACTCCAGCTGCACCAGTGCGGCCTGCCGAAGATCATGGCCCTCGAGCTGTTCAAGCCGTTCATCATGAGCCGCCTCGTCGAGCGCAAGGCCGTGCCGAACATCAAGGCCGCCAAGCGCATGGTGGAGACGATGGAGGGCGACGTCTGGGATGTCCTCGAAGAGGTCATCGCGGAGCACCCCGTGCTGCTCAACCGTGCCCCGA
>JBEAQC010000006.1:0-12079 GCA_041164085.1 Actinomycetota bacterium | reverse complement strand
GCGACCTTCTTTCCCGGTGCGCGACTCAACATCGTCGACACCTATCTGCGACCGGATCCCGCTCGAGACGACGAGGGCGCCCCCATCGTGGTGCAGACCGCGGAGGTGGGAGACGGCATCGCGGTCGTGGCCTCGCTGACGCGGGATGAGCTCCTCGAGCGGGTGGCGGCGGTCGCCACCGCCCTGCGCACCCGCGGCGTGACCCCGGGCGACCGCGTGGCCCTCGTGCTGCCCGTGGGGATCGATGCGCTCGTGGTCACCCTGGCCGCGCTTGCTGTCGGCGGTGTCGTCTCGAGCGCGGCACCGGAGTTCGGCGTGCCGGCCATCGTCGACCGCTTCGGGCAACTCGACCCCGTGGTACTCGTCGGCACGACGTCCTACTCCTGGGCCGGGCGCCGGCACGATCGGCGCGACCATCTGGTCGAGCTCGTGCGCTCGCTGCCCAGCGTGCGCTCACTCCTGGTGGTCCCCGGATCCGATGACCCGACAAGTCCGATCGACCCCGACGTCGTCGATCTCGCGGGCATCGCCGCGCGCTGTGTGGCCGGCAGCCGCCGCATCCTCCAGGTCGAGTTGCTCGCCGACATGGAGCGACGCCATCGCGGTGCCGCGCTCGAGACCGAGCCGCTGGGCTTCGACGATCCGGCGTACGTCCTGTTCTCCTCGGGCACCACCGGCAAGCCCAAGTGCCTGGTCCATCGCGCGGGCGGAGTGCTCGTGAAGCACCTGGTCGAGGCGGGGCTTCACGGTGACTTCGGCCCCGGCGATCGCGTGTGCTTCTACACGACCACCGGTTGGATGATGTGGAACTGGGCGGTCTCGATCCTCGCCACCGGCGCGACGCTCGTCCTCCACGACGGCGCCCCCACCTATCCCGCCACCGATGCACTCTTCGATCTCGCCGAGGTTGCCGACCTCACGCACCTCGGCCTCGGTGCGCGGCTGCTCGATGCCATGCGATCCGAAGGGCGGCCGCTCGCGAAGGGCCGGGACCTCGAGGACCTGCGCATGGTGCTCGTCACCGGATCACCACTCACGGAGCCGACCGCGCGCTGGCTTGTCGAGGAACTCAGAGGCGACGTCATGCCCCAGCCGATCTCGGGTGGCACCGATCTCGTGGGCTGCTTCCTCGCGGGATCGCCGACGCTGCCGGTCTGGGCGGGTGAGATCCCCCGGCCCGCGCTCGGCATGGATGTCACGGTGTACGACGACGACGGTGTGCCCGCGATCGACGACACCCCGGGTGAGTTGGTCTGCCGCAACACCTTCCCGACCGTCCCGCTCGGCATCTGGGGTGACGACGACGGCACGCGCCTGCACGACACCTACTTCGCTCGATTCCCCGGAGTCTGGACCCATGGAGATCTGACGTCGCGGACCGAGCACGGTGGATTCGTCATCCACGGCCGCTCCGACGCGACGCTCAACGTCGCCGGTGTGCGCATCGGCACCGGGGAAATCTACGCCGCCCTCGAGCACGTGCCCGAGGTCATCGACTCCCTCGCCTTTGCCCAGGCCTGGGACGGTGACACGCGAATGGTCCTGCTCGTCGTGCTCGCACCCGGCACGACGCTCGACGATGACGTGCGCTCACGCATTCGATCGTCACTACGCGAGCGGGGTTCACCCCGTCACGTGCCGGCCGTCGTCGCGCAGGTGGCCGAGTTGCCGCGCACGCTCACCGGCAAGTTGGCCGAGATCGCGGTCGCCGACACGGTCAACGGCCGCCCGGTGCGCAATCGCGACGCCCTGGCCAACCCCGAGTCGCTCGACGTCATCGCCGCCCTCGCGGAGTTGCAGCGGTGAGTGTTCCGCTGCGCGGACTGCCTGCGTCGGCGTACCGGTGACGGATCGGCAGGATGGGGCCATGTCAACAGACCAGATCACGGCTCACGCACAGGCGCTGCTGCTCGACGTGGGGGTCGTGCTCTTCAAGTCGGCGTGGGAGATCGCCGATGACTACGAACGCCTTCGCGGCCTGCCGCCCGGGACCGTCGTGGGCCGCGGCCCGCTCGAGTGGACCGCGCCCGACCAGACGTGGGAGCGCTACCGCCGAGGCGAGATCACTGAGCGCGACTACTGGCTGACCTTCGCAGACACGGCCGTCGCGAACGGTGCGCCACTGGACGGGCACCCGCATCTCATGCGCGCGATGTTCCAGCAGCCGGGCGTCGAGCCGGAGCGACCGGAGGCGATGGCGCTCATTGCCGAGTGCAAAGCTGCGGGCAGGGCGCTCGGGATCCTCACCAACGAACTCATGGACTTCCAGGGTCGCGAATGGGTCGAGTCGCGACCGTGGTTCGCGGACTTCCCCGTGCTCATCGATTCCTCTGAGTTGGGTATCCGCAAGCCCGATCCGCAGCCCTACCTCGTCGCGGCCATCGGGCTCGGCCTCTCGCCGGACGAGATCGTCTTCATCGATGACAACCCCGCATACGTCGAGGGAGGCACGGCCGTCGGCATGCGCAGCATCCTGCTCGATGTCCTCGACCCCGGTGCGGCCTTCGACCAGGCACGGGTCGAACTCGGCCTGTAGGCCCGCCGTCCTCGACCGGCGGCGTGTCCCGCTCATGGCCGGGATCGTCGCGAGCCTGCTTCCGCGCGCGCGGTGTCGGGTGTGTGTGTCACGATGTCGTCGCACCGCCACGGGGGAGGTGCAGCGAGCCTGGTGCCCATCGGGATTCGGGGGGATCCATGTCGATCGAGGGATCATCGGGCATTCAGGCGCGTGTGCTGGTGCTCGGCAGCGGCCCGGATAGCCGGCTCAGCGGCCTCGTCGATGTGCTCGGCGGAGCGGGCTACTCCGTCGAGATGCGTGACCACTCCGACGCGACCGGTCGCCTGCCGATCGAGTCCTTGGAATACGACATCGTCATGCTCGATCCGCGCTCGCTCGCCACGACACCGGTCCCCGCGGCTGACCTGGCCGACGTCGAGATCGGCCGGCTGCGCATCGACGCAAAGCGGCGCATGGTCTACGTCGATGAGTCGCCCGTGCGCTTGTCGGCTCGCGAGTTCACGCTGCTGCACCATCTCGCCGCGCATCCCGGGGTCGTCTTCAGTCGCGAGGCCCTGCTGCGCGCCGTCTGGGGTTCGGCGTGGCGCACCGAGGGCTCGGTGACCGAGTACGTCCGCCGACTGCGCATCCTCCTCGCGCCCAGCGGGATCGGCGAGTGCATCGTCACCCGGAAGGGCTTCGGCTACTCCTTCGACCCCGACGCCGTGCGCTAGCGCCGACGGGCCGCGAAGCCGAGATAGGCGAGTCCGGCGAGTCCGACCGCCGTGGCCACACCCGCGACCGTGCGCTGTCTGCGCACCGTCGGCTCGATCTCGGCGTACGGCGTGTTGCTGAAGGAGACCATCTCGTATCTCGTCTTGTAGCGATCACCGAGAGCGCGATGGAGCACCTGCTCGGCGCGATGCACCGCTTGATAGACGGGCGAATTGACGCTGTCGCGCATCTCGATGAAGTTGTGCAGCGCCAGGTCGGCGATGGCATCGCCCTGCGGCTTGCGGATCCGGGCATAGGCATCCAGGGCGGGTGCCCAATTGCCGGCGTGCAACTCCAACTGGGCGATCATCTCGATGCAGTCCTCGAAGCCGGCGTTGGCACCCTGGCCGTAGAACGGGCAGATGGCATGGGCTGCGTCGCCGATGAGCGCGACGCTGCCGGCGTTCCACGGCGAGCACCGCACGGTGAGCAGGGACCCGACCCGATTGAGCCGGTAGTCCTCCTCGAGGTCGGGCATGAGCTCTGAGGCGTCAGGGTAGTTGTCGTCGAAGTATCGACGAGCCTGCTCCGGAGTAACGATGTCCTCGAAGGATCCCGGGCCCTTGCGCGGCCAGAAGAGGGTCGCGGTGAAAGATCGGTTGAGGTTGGGTAGCGCGATCATCATCGATGCACCGCGCGGCCAGATGTGCAGGGCGCTGGGATCGAGGGCGAAGTCGCCATCGACCGGTGGGATGGTGAGTTCCTTGTAGCTGTGGCTCAGGTAGTCCTGCGAGAAGTCGAATCCGTCACGACCCTGCATCGCCCGACGCACGACGCTGAAGGCGCCATCGGCGCCGATGATGGCATCAGCGGCGACATCGACCGGGCCATCCGGTCCCGCAAAGGACAGGGTGCGTGCGTCGATGTCCATCGCCGTGAGTCGATGGTCGAAGTACAGGTGCACGCCGGGCAGCCGCTCTGCGGAGTCCAGGAGCACGGCATTGAGCTCGCCGCGGCTGATGGAGTTGATGCCGCGCTCACCATCGGCGCTGTAGGCCTGGAACTCCTCGTTGCCTTCCGCGTCGTGGATCATCCGGCCCTTCATGAGCAGTGCGCGCTCGAGCACGTCGGCCTCGAGACCGACCTGCTGCAGTGCCGTCAGTCCGCGGGTGGAGATCGCGAGGTTGATGCTGCGGCCACGCTCGGCGCCGGTGGTCCTCGGGTCGGAGCGACGCTCGTAGACGGCGACGTCGTAGCCACGCTGGCCGAGCATCGTCGCGAGGAGGGCGCCGGTGAGGCCGGCTCCGACGATGACGACGCGATCGCTCATGCGGATGCTCCTAGACGGTCGAGGGGGTCAGGGTGAGGAAGGACTCGGCGTTGCCCCCGAGGATGCGGGCCCGGTCATCCTCGCTCAGGAACGTCGCACCGCGCACGACGGCACCCGCGGGGCGCTCGCCAAGCGGATAGGGGTAGTCCGAACCGAGCATGACGTGATCGGCGCCCATCGTGTCGACGAGAAGTCGCAGCGCCCGCTCGTCGAAGACCACTGAGTCGACGCTGAACCGATGGAGGTAGTCAGCCGGTGGTCTGGCGGAGACCCCGACGAGGTCGGGCCGCTGATGCCACGCGTTGTCGAGGCGACCGAGCCAGTAGGGGAACGATCCGCCGCCGTGGGCGAAGCAGATGCGCAGTCGCTCATCGACGCGGTCGAAGACCCCGCCGAGGATCATGGACAGGATCGATAGGTGCGTCTCGGCCGGCATGCCGACCAGCCACTGCGCCATCCAGCGTGATGTGCGCGGACTCGCGCCCATATCCCAGGGGTGGACAAAGACCGGTACGCCCCGGGCGGCGCAGTGCTGGAGGAATTCGACCGTGCCCGGGTCGTCAAGGTCGCGGTCACCGACGTGGTTGCCGATCTCCACGCCGCGGTGACCGGCGGCGATGGAGCGGTCGAGCTCGGTGCAAGCGGCGTCGACATCCTGCAGGGGCACCTGGCAGAAGGGGATCAGGCGGTCGGGGAGCCCGGAGCAGATCTCGAGCGTCAGGTCGTTGAAGATCCGCGCGACCGCGGCCGCCTGGGGCGCCGGCCGGTCGTAGGTGAAGAAGACCGGCGTGGGCGACACGACCTGCGCATCGACGCCGTCGGCATCCATGTCGGCGGCGCGCACCTCGGGATCCCAGCACTGGTCGGTGATGCGACGAAACTCTTGATCGCCGACGAGGATCATCGCCTCGCGCTCGCCCTCCAAGCGCAGTGATGGCCAAGGGCCCGGTGCGCCCGTCGCGGCGGCGAGGTCGGGCCAGCCGCGCGGCACATCGTGGGAGTGGACGTCGATGACCGCCAACGTCAGCCCTTGCCCGGATGCAGGTGGCCGCACTCCGGGCACGTGCGCGCATCGGCGTCGACGTAGAACGCCTCGAAGATCGGCGGCAGATCGGCAGCGATGTCGCGGACCTGCAACTCGACCTCGTGCACCTTGGCGCTGCACTCGGGGCAGTACCACTGGAACTTCTCGAGCGTGCCCTCCTCGCGCGGGCGCTCGAAGACCAGGCCGATCGAGCCGGCCTCGGGGCGCTGCGGGGAGTGCGGCACGTTGCGCGGCAGCACCCACATCTCGCCCTGGCGGATGTCGACACGCTGGGGTCCATCGGGCGTCATGAGGTTGACATGCATGTTGCCCTTGACCTGATAGAAGACTTCCTCGTAGGGATCCACGTGGAAGTCCGTGCGCTGATTGGGTCCGCCGACGACCATGACGATGAAGTCATCGTGGCCCGGGAACATCTCCTTGTTGGCCACCGGTGGCTTGAGATTCGGACCGTTCTCGGCGACCCACTCGTCGAAGTTGAGAGTCGTGGTGAGATCGGACATCAGTGCTCCTTCCGGCGGACGGCGACCGCCTGGATCTCGATCAGCAGATGGGGATGCGGCAACTCCCGGACAGCGACCGTCGTGCGCGTCGGTCCGCTGTGGTCGAAGAACTCGGCGTAGACCTCGTTGTATCCCGCGAAGTCCGCCATATCGACGAGGTATGTCGTCACCTGGACCAGGTCGGCCAGATCGCAGTCGACAGAGCGCAGGATGTCGCCGATGTTGTCGATGACCGCGCGCGTCTGCTCTCGGATATCGAGGGCCACCGAACCATCGGCAGCGATGGCGACACCGGCGAAGGTGTCATCGGCGCGACGACTGCTCGTGCCCGAGACCCAGACCTGATCGCCGACGACCTTGACGTGGGGATACGCCCCTCGGGGCGTCGCCTTGCCGGGGACGACCGATGACTGATGCCCCGTGCTCATGGCCCCATTGTCGTGGGCGGAGCCATGCACGGCAATTACCGTTCCCGGGGCAGGGCATGCCCGCACGGGCATAGCCTGGGGTGGTGACCGACGTCGTGGCTCCTGAGCGCCTCCTCGACGGGCGGCTCAAGCTGCGTCATCTCGTGCTGGCGACGACGATCGCTGACGCGGGGAGCCTGGCCCGCGCCGCCGAGCAGCTCCACATCACTCAGCCGGTGGTCACCCGTGGCCTGCAGGACCTCGAGGCAGTGCTCGGCGTCCCGCTCTTCGAGCGCTCCGCGCAGGGGGCTGTGCCCACGATCTATGGCACCGCCTTCATCGAGCATGCGCGCGGTGTCATCGCCCAGATCCGCCAGGCGGGCCGGGCACTCGGTGACCTTGCGGCCGCGGACGCCGGGACCGTCACGGTCGGCACCCACCTGGCCGGATCCAATGTCCTGCTTCCGCTCGCCATTGCCCGGTTGAAGGCCGCACATCCGGGTGTGACCGTCATCGTGCGCGAGTCGACTCCTGATGTGTTGCAGTCCCAACTGCTGCTCGGTGACGTCGATCTCACCGTCGGCCGGCTGACTCCGGCTGATCCGCTTATCGAGCAGGTGCAGCTCTACGTCGAGCCGATCGTGCTGGTGGTGCGTGCTGATCACCCGGTGCTGGCCGACAGAGGCGGCTCTGCCGATGCGCCGGGCCGGCCCGACAGAGGCGGCTCTGCCGACTCGCCGGGCCTCTCCGGACGGGGGCCGAGCTTCGCGACGCTGGCCGCTCTCCCCTGGATCGTGCCGGTCGCCGGGACCGCCTTGCGGCGCGAACTCGAGCAACTCTTCGCCGCGCAGGGTGTCGCGTGGCCCAGCGATCGTGTGGAGTGCACGAGCGCGCTGACACTGCGCCGGCTCATCCTCGATGGCGACTGTGTCGCCGCACTACCCGAACTCGTGGCGCTTCACGACGATGACCTGGCCATCGTGACGCCGGCCGATGTCGATCTCGGTCGCCTCACTCGGCCTGTCGGCGTCAGCACGGTGCGCGATCGCTGGCAGCCGCCGGCGGTCACCGCCTTCCTCGAAGATCTCGCGACCGTCGCCGGCGAACTCCGCGGCTAGGACAGCAGGGCGCGGGCGAGGAGATCGCGGCGCAGCGCCGACACGGCTGAGGCCGGATCGAGGATCTCGTAGTGGGTGTCACCCGGCATCACTGTGAGGTCGGCCGTGATCCCGTGCGACTGCAGGTGAGCCAGATAGTTCTGGCTCTGTGCGAGGGGTACGTCGACATCAGCATCGCCGTGCAGCAGCACCCGACGCGCGCCGGGATCGGGGGCGAGGGCATGGGGATCGGTCACGGCGTACCTCTCGGGCACGTCCTCGGGTCTCCCGCCCATGAAGGTGTCGATGGCACCATCGCCGAGGCGTTCGCGACTGCCCAGTGCCAGGCAGGCGACCGGTGCGTGCAGCACGACGAGATCGAAGTCGACGGCTGAGGGATCCGCTCCCGGTGCATCGGCGGGCATCGCTCGCCGTGATGTCGCCCAGGCGGCGAGACCGCCCCCGGCCGAGTGACCGAGCAGGGCGCGACGCCCCGGGTCAATGCCGTGACGGGCGGCCTCGGCGAGACCCTGCTCGATGGCGCTCGCGACATCGAGCAGCGTCGTGGGCCAGGGGAATTCGTAAGTGCGGTACTCGATGCTCCACACCGCGAAGCCATGGGCGGCGAGGTCGAGCGCGGTGGGCTCCTCGATGTCCAGTCGCCAGACCGGCCGCCAGTAGCCGCCATGGACCACGATGACCAGCGGTGGCCGTTGAGGTCCGGCCGATTCTGGGATGAACCACTCGCCAAATTGGCGCGGATGCTCGCCGTAGGGCTCGATGAAGCGACGTATGCGGGCCATCCCCTCGGCGGACATCGTCACGCGAGCCGGCGGCTCAGGGCTTCGGCCACGCGCCAGCAGTCGAGGTACGACGAATAGAGCGGCACCGGGGCGAACCGGATGATGTCGGGATTGCGCGTGTCGGCGATGACCCCGTCGAGATCGCGCAGGATGGCCGCGATCTCATGGATGTCGCGGGTGAAGCGCACCGAGAGTTGGCAGCCGTGATGGGCGGCATCGCGCGGCGTGACGATCTCGATCGATCCTGGCGGCGCCTCGGCGGCCACCTCATCGAGCAGTTCGCGCAGGTAGCCCGTGAGTCGCAGGCTCCGTGCACGCAGGGCGTCCATGCCGACCTCGTCAAAGACCTCGAGGGAGACCTGCACCGGCGCCATCGCGAAGATCGGCGGGTTGGAGACCTGCCACGCATCGGCAGTCGGGGGTGGGTCGAAGTCGCGCTCCATGCGGAAGCGCATGTCGGTGCGGGTGCCCCACCACCCGGCGAGACGGGGGAGCGAGGTGTCGCGGGCGTGGCGCTCGTGAATGAAGCAGCCGGCCAGCGATCCCGGTCCGGAGTTGAGGTACTTGTAGGAGCACCAGGCCGCGAAGTCGACGTCCCAATCATGCAGCGACAGCGGCACGTTGCCCGCCGCGTGGGCCAGATCCCAGCCGACGTACGCCCCCACCTCGCGACCTGCCGCTGTGATGGCGGGCATGTCGAGCCATTCGCCGGTGAGGTAGTTGACCGCGCTGAAGAACACGACGGCGACCTCGTCACCGAGCGCGCGGATCGTGTCGACGACATCCTCGGTGCGCAGGATGTCCTCGCCCTCGCGTGGTCTGAGTCGGATCACATGCTCGGCAGGATCAAGGGCGTGCCACTGCGCCTGCGACGCCAAGGCGTATCCATCGGACGGGAAGACGATGTCCTCCATGACGATCTTGGTACGCCGGCCACTCGGTCGGTAGAACGTCGCGAACATCAGATGGATGTTGACTGTGAGCGAGTTCATCACGACGACCTCGTGTGGCAGCGCGCCGACGAGCCGCGCGGTCGGATCGGTGAGCGCCTCGTGGTAGTCCTTCCACGGCCGGGGCCCGCTGAGCTGGCCCTCGACGCCCCAGGCGGCCCAGCGATCGAACTCCACGAGCAGAGCGTCGCGGGTGCCCTTGGGCTTCAGGCCGAGTGAGTTGCCTGCCATGTAGGCGACCTCGGGATAGACGGCGCCGGGTGCGTCGGGGTAGTCCAGCGGCGGTGCGAACGGTGGGACGAAGAACCTGTCCCGCCATCCCGGATCGGACTCATCGAGAGCGGGATCGAAGGCGCGCATCGTCAGATTCTCGTCCGCGATGACCATAACTCGGGGAAGGCCTGCCTCTGGAGACTCTTCTCGAGCCACGCCACACCCGCCGAGCCGCCGGTGCCGACCTTGGCGCCCATCGCCCTGCGCACGGCCATGAGGTGGCGGTAGCGCCAGTCGCTGAACTCCTCGGCGATATCGGTGAGTGACTCCGCGAGCTCGCGCAGCGGGCTGCCGTGACCGTTGTCGGCGTAGACCTGCACCCACACGTCTTCGACCGCCTCGTCCCACTCGTGTGTGGAGTCCGCGGCAGCGTCAAGCACCGACTGCGGCACGGCGTATCCGTGACGGGCGAGGTAGGCGAGCACGTCGTCGTAGAGACTCGGTGCCTCGAAGGTCGCGACCAACTCGGCGTAGTGCTCACCGGCCACGTGTTTATGCGGGCGCATGAGAGCGGGGTCCTTGAAGCCCAGCAGGAATTCGACGTGACGATAGAGGAACGACTGGAAGCCCGATGCCTCGCCGAGTGCGTCACGGAAGGCGTTGAAGTCCGCGGGGGTCATCCAGGTGAAACTCACCCAGGAAGCGTTGAGGCCGCGGAAGTGGTCGCGACTGCGGCGCAGCGCGAGCAGCGCCTCGCCGAGTTGGTCCTCGCGCAGGAAGCGTTGCGCCGTGCGCCACTCGAAGGCGAGGAGCTTGAAGTAGAGCTCCATGATCTGCGAGAGCACGAGGAACATGTATTCGCCCGGCTCGTCGGTCGCCGTGCGCTGAAGGCCGGCCAGCGTTGACGCGCGGACGTAGGCGTCGTACGGGGTCGTCTGCTCGAACTCGACCTTGGGCGCCTCGTGGCTGCTCGAATCGGACGAGCGACCGGGGTTACGCCGACTGGTCATGGCCCCAGTGTGGTCCCCCCGCAGCGCCGTTCGCCAGGGACCTGGGCAGTTCGTCGAACGGGCAGAGGGGCTATACCCACCACAGGCTCGAATCAGCCGAACGGATGAGGAACCACCAGCGGCATCCATCCGTCAAGATGGGCGAGAGCCGCTCGGCTCACCCCTCGGGGAGACAGAGAAAGCAGGAATCATGCGCGTGAGCACCCGTCGCGGCCTCGCCATCGCGGCCGCCAGCATCATCGCCCTGGGCGGAGCCAGTGTGCTGACCGCCTGCGGCGGATCATCCGAGCCCGCGGCGAGTTCATCCGCCGCCGAGTCCACCGGAGGGGAGGCCGGCATGATCGGTCCGGTCATTGTCGAGCCAGGCCAGACGACTGCTGAGGTCCAGGTCGGCCGCATGGTCACCTTCAATGTCGCCGATCCGATGGTCTGGATGGTCTCCAATAGCGACGATGCCGTCCTCAAGGTGACGCCGGGCGGCACCGACGGCTCGGCCACGTTCCTTCCCGGCGCCGAGGCCCTCGCGCCCGGGACGTCTGAGGTCACCCTCACCAACATGGACAACACCGACGAGAAGTGGGTTATCACGGTTACCGTGACGCAGTAGGGCCACTCTCGCGGCGATCCCCCGGTCAGCGTTCGAAGCGCGACCGGGGGATCGCTGTCTTTTGGCCCGGCTGGGGAGGACACTGGGAGCATGTGGTGGCTCATCGGCGCTCTCGTCCTGCTCCTCGCGGCAGGCATTCTCTTCGTTTCGCAGTTCAACAAGCTCCGCCGGCTCGATGTGCTGTGCGTGGGCGCGCTCGGTGACATCGACACCCTGCTCACCAAGCGCGCCGACCTCGTGCCCAATCTCGTGGAGACGGTGACGGGCGCTCGTGACTTCGAGGCCTCCACCATCGAGGCCGTGACCGAAGCGCGCACACGCACCCAACAGGCTGAATCGATCGACCAGAAGTCTGCGGCTGATGCATCCCTCACCAGTGCACTCAGCCGCCTGTTCGCCGTTGCCGAGGCCTATCCGAAACTCACCGCGACATCCAACTTCCAGACGCTCCAGGTGCAGCTCGCCGAGATCGAGGGTCAGTTGCAGTTCGCGCGGCAGTACTACAACGACTCGGTCGTCCACCTCAACACGGCATTGCGCACGATCCCATCGATGTGGTTTGCCGGGGTCGCGGGCGTCGCGCAGCGCGAGGTGTACGCCGAGCCGGACGAGGGTCGCCGCAGCGCGCCTCGCGTGCAGTTCTAGCCGCAATGTGCGCCGTCGCTCGCGCGTGGGCAAGCGTGTCGCTGGTGGCGGCCGCCTTCCTCTGGCTGGCTCCGTCTGCCGTGGCCGCCGAGTCGATCGCGGCGTACGACATCCAGGCCGAGGTCACCGCCGAGGGATCGCTCGACGTCCGCGAGCGCATCACCTACGACTTCGGCGCGGATGAGCGTCGCGGGATCTTCCGGACCCTTCCTCTGTGGAGTGAACTCCCGGATGGCTCGCGGTGGCTGCATCCGCCGA
>JBEAQC010000005.1:0-7392 GCA_041164085.1 Actinomycetota bacterium | reverse complement strand
CGAGCATCATGGTGACTTGTCGGGGGCGAAGTTCGCTCGGGCGAAACTGCATGGAGCCGACCTGCGCGGTGCGCGCCTAGACAAGGCCAATTTCCGTGGAGTGGTCCTGCGCCACGCACACTTGCATGATGCCTCCCTGGTGGGGGCAAACTTCAGTCCGACCAACCCACGCGACCGCCGGGTCCGGGCGGACTCCGTCGCCCGCCAGGGGGAGTGCGACTATGTCCCCGGTGACGTGGATCTCGATGTATTCAGCGGCTGTCAATACGCGAACCTCGGCTACGTCGATCTTACCGGCGCGAACATGGCTGACGCAGACCTGGTCTTCGCGTCCCTCTACAGCGCCACCCTGATCGACGTGAACCTGACTGACGCGTCCTTGAACTACGCGACTTTGAACTATGCGAACCTGACGAATGCGAACCTGACCGGCGCCTACGCACCCTTCGTGACGATGAATTACGCGAACCTGACCAATGCGAACCTCACCGGCGTGAACCTGTCCGGCGCGACCCTGACAGGCGTGGTCTACTGCAATACGACGATGCCCGACGGCAGCGTCAATAACAGCGGCTGCTGACAGAGACGACTCACCGACACCTAGTCCGGGTGTCGTGAAGACGAGAGCGAGAGGTGCCCTTCCGCACCAGGGAACGCCACAGTCGCTCGTCGGGACGTAGCTCTCTCCTTCAGCCCTCCACGCCTACGGCGTACCTCGCACGAGCACGATTTCCGGTTTCTAGTCCGCTGACCCCTCCCCCGGAGGACGCACGGGGATGACGATCTCGTTACGTCGCGCGAACGGAGGCTTCCACGGCGGGTCGAATCGCGCCCACCTTGGTTCGCCGGATTCCTTCCACCCAGTCTCGGCGATTGCCCGCCGCAACTCCTCCGTGCGGCGCGCAATGTTCGACGCGGTCCAGCGCCCCGACCATCGAATCGCTGCCGCCGTCTCCCCCGGGATCTCACGAAGCGACACACGCGGATTGGCGGGCACGGGGTACTCCGACAGGGAGCGCCCAGCCGGGAGCACGAAGGACACGGTCCACTCGTTGGCGCCGGCAGGCTCTTGGAGGACCGGTGCCGTCATTGCCAGGCGCTCGCTCGCGGGCTGCTGCATCACGGGCGCGGTCATGGCCAAGGGCTCGGCCCCGCGGTTCGCCCCGGAGATGTATTCGAAGAGCGGCCGGAATGCCGCGCTGCCCGCCTGCTCAGCCGAGCCGGAGGTGACGACGTCCGCGACAACGCAGGGCGCGTACTCCCGCAGTTCCACGTTGCCGTGAGAATTCAGGACTCGGTACTCCTGCTGCTCGGTCATGGTCCGTCAACACTAGGCGCGAATGGATCATTCCGTCGAGACTTCCCCGTCTCTCACGCTCCCCAAGCCGCGCGCGCTGCCGATCGATCGCGCCTCTCATGCGAAGGGGCTGACTCGCATCACAGTTCGATGATGAGTCCGGCGTAGTCGCGGGCGACCGCGGGACGGTCGAGCAGCCGCCCACCTGGGAGCGGAACGGCAGCGGGTGCACCGGTTCCGTCGACGAAGGTCACTGAGGAGTAGCCGGCACCGGTGAGACTGAGCACGATCTGGCCGAGGAGCAGCACCTGATCGCCGGGCGGCAGGGCGCCCGCGTCTGGGCTCAGCGTGACGACGACCGACCCCGCGTCCGTAACCGGCGCCTCCTCAGCGACCGAGGCGAGCGGGGTGTCCGTCAGCGGGTCGACGACGAGAGTGCGCAGGCCGTCCTCGGCCTGCTCGGGCGAAGGGCCCGCAGCGAGCGCGGCGACGATGTCGGCGGGCGGCACCGCGGGCTCGCGCCGCAGGTCTGTCAGGACCGGCACGAGCCCATCTTCGCGGGCGAACCACACACGGACCGCCCGCGCCGGGTTGGCGCTCGGGGACGGTGCGCCGGTCGCGGAGGCCGCCGCGCTGGGGATCGCGCCTGCCGGAATCGACTGGGGCGCGGAGTCCAGACGCACTCCGCATCCGGCAAGGAGCAGGGCGATGATCGCGATGACGGCCGGGCGGGTGCCCCTCACGACGGATCCGCCCTCGGGATAAGCACCGTGACCCGCGCGCCGCCGAGCGGCGACGTCCCCACCGACACCATGGCGGCAATGGCTTGAGCGTGCTCGAGTACGATCGCCATGCCGAGCCCCGCTCCCGATGTGGGGTCAGCGGCTTCCCCGCGCACGAATGGCTCGAAGATGCGTTCCGCGAGTTCCGGATCGACACCGGGGCCAGCATCGTCGAAATGCACAGCGACGGCCGGTCCCTGATCGGCGACGCTCACAGCGCGCAAGCCCTCTCCGTGGGACTGCGCATTGCGCGCAATGTTGTCGAACACGCGCTCAAGATGTCGGCCGTCGGTGCTGACGACCGCCGGTGGCCCGATGACAATGTCATCGCTCAGCCCCTGTGCCCGCACGACCTGGGCGGCCAACGCCCGCACATCGACCGGCTCGGTCTCGATGTGCTCGTTAGCCCCCATGCGACTGATTTCGAGCAGGTCCACCAGCATGCGAGACAGGCGCCGCACCTGCCGGGCCAGGTGGTCCACGATCTTGGCGTCCTGGGGGGCCATGTCCGGGGTGCGCTCCTCGAGCAGATCGGTCACCCCCGAGATCGCGGTCATCGGGGACCGGAGCTCGTGGCTCACGTTCGCGGCGAAGCGCTGCTCGCGCGCGATGCGCGCCTGCACGGCCTCGGCCATCTCGTTGAACGCGTGAGCGATGGGGTCGAGGTCGGGATCCCCGGCGTCGGGCAAGCGCGCATCCAGATCACCTTCGGCAAGGGCCAGGGCACCCGCCCCGAGTTGATCAACCGGGACAAGCAATCGGCGGGCGACATACCAGCCGAGGAATGCACCCAACGCTCCCGCGAGCACCGTCACGGCTACCAGGCCCCAGCCGCCAAAGGTCAGCGTGGCATCGAGTGTGCGGAGCGGGAACACCTCGACGAAGAGGGACGTGTCCAGCGGCATGGCGATGATGAGGTACGGCTCCCCCGCGATCTCGACGCGCTGCTGCGCACCGGTCCGCGCCCCCTCGTCCAGGAGCGACGCCGGCAGCAGATCCGGCGGCACGGCCACCGTGGAGGTGAACCACTGCTCTCCGATCCGCAGCATTGGCTGGGAGCCGTCCACGACGGGCAGTTGGGCGAGGGATTCACCGGGAGCCGCTCCGGCGCGCAATGACGCTGCGACCGCTCGCGCATCCAGCGATGCTCGCGTGATGGCGGCATCCGTGCGCTGTGACGAGAGGTAGAGACTGGCCACCGCGTAGGTGGAACCGGAAACGATCGCGGCAACACTCAATGACAGGATCGCGAACGTGATGGTGACCCGCCACCGCAGGCCGAGGGACTTCACGATCAAGCCTTCATGCGGTAGCCGAATCCACGAATCGTGAGGAGCAACTCCGGACGCGACGGGTCAGACTCGATCTTGCCGCGGAGCCGATAGATGAGGTTGTCGACCACTCGCCCATCGCCGGCGTTGGAGTAACCCCACACTGTGCGCAGGAGGTAGTCGCGACTCAGGACTCGACCCTGAGCCCCCATGAGCGCTTGAAGGACATCGAACTCGATCCGCGAGACCGGGATCTTGACGCCATCACGACGTACCTCGCAGGTGTCCTGGTGTAGCTCGAGGGGCCCGCAGGTCAGGATGCTCCCGCTCGGCATGTCCGCCTCGGTCACGGGGCGGCGCAACTGGCGGCGAATGCGCGCCATCAGTTCCTTGGTGACGAAGGGCTTGGTGACGTAGTCGTCGGCGCCGGCCTCGAGTCCGGCCACGACGTCATGGCTGTCCGTGTTGGCGGTGACGATGATGATGGGCACCTCACTGCTCGCCCTCAGCGACCGCACCAGGTCGAAACCGTGGATGCCCGGCAGGCGCAGGTCCACCAGGACGATGTCGGGCATATCGTCCTGGACCGTCACCAGGGCAGCCTCTGCCGTCTCCGCCTCGAGGACCCTGTGGCCGTCGTTTTCGAGGTTGGTCTTCAGGACCAGCCGGATGGTGGGGTCGTCCTCGACGACGAGCGCTGTCTTCATCATGGGAAGCATGGTCTGCTGCCGCTCCCCTTGGCAAGCGGTCGGCGCGATCTGAGCGACACAATTGCGACACTTCTCGCCGGCCAATGTGACATCCCGCACAGATTCCCGTCATATTGCCGTGGTCTCGTGGATGGGTGAGCCAGTCGATCCGAGCGGACCATCCCCGCGTGAGCGTGTGCATCCCCGCGCGGGACGAGGAGGCCACGGTGGGCGCCCTGGTCCGGCACCTGCGTGCCCACGAGGGCACCGGCCTGGTCGACGAGGTCATCATCCTCGATCACGGGTCCACCGACGGCACCGCTGAAGCGGCCCGGGATGCGGGCGCCCGGGTCATCGACGCGGACCTAGCCGCTCGGTCCTGGGGTCCGGCGCAAGGCAAGGGCGACGTCCTGTGGCGATCGCTCATCGTCTCGCAAGGCGACATCATCGTGTGGCTCGATGCCGACCTGCAGAGTTTCCCTGACGACGGCGTCGCGCGCCTGGTGCGACCCCTCCTGGACGATGAGCGCATCGTTCTCGTCAAGGGGGCCTTCTCGCGCAGCCTGCACGGACAGGCCGGCGAAGGCGGACGCGTCACCGAGTTGGCCGCCAAGCCAGCGCTGCGCCTGCTGGCACCGGAGTTGGCGTGGATGCGACAGCCACTCTCGGGGCAGTGCGCCATCCGTCGCCGCGCGGCTGAGGACGTCGTCTTCGAGATCGACTACGGCGTGGAAATCGGCCTGCTCCTAGACCTTGCCTACGAGCACGGGGCAGGCGCCATCTGCGAGGTCGATCTCGGTCCCCTCGATCATCGACATCAGTCCCTGGCGGCACTGAGCAGACAGGCCGAGCAGGTGCTTCGCGCTCTGCTCTCCCGTCGCGGTCACCGCGACCTCGAGGCGCGGACGATCGGTCGGCCGCCGGTGTCGTCCCTGCGCCTAGCAGCGGCCTGACTCTCCCCGCTCGGACCCCGAGCCGGGTAACGTGCCGCCATGGCCGATGCAGCCCCCACAGAAGCCGCCTCGGATAGCCCACGCCCGGGGTGGCCGGTCAGTCCCGGCTTCCTCTGGCGCGCCGGCTTCATCGTGATGGCCCTCGTCTTCATCTTCTTGTTCATCGATTTCGTCATCGACGACGGCGGCGGAGTGATCTTCACCGTCCTCATGTCGTGGTTCTTCGCGCTGGCGATGGCCCCGGCCGTCGAGCGCCTGAGCAAGCACATGAAGCGTGGGCTCGCCACGCTGATCGTGATGGTCAGCGTCGGGCTCTTCCTCGCCGCATTCTTTGCGGCGTTCGGAGCGCTCCTCGTCGACCAGCTGATCGAGATCGTGGAGAGCATCCCCGGCCTGGCCGCTCAAGGACTGACGTGGTTCAACCAGACATTCGGGCAGTCCTACACGGCCGAAGAACTTCTCGCGCAGATCAATCTCGACCAGGACGCGTTGCGTCGGATCGCTGCTGACGCCGCGAAGGGCATCTTCGGCTTCGCCGTATCGCTGATCGGCGGCGTCTTCGGTCTCTTCACCTTCGCGCTCATCGCGTTCTACCTGTCCGCCGATGGCCCGCGCCTGCGTCGCTACCTCGCGACCATGCTGCCGCAGCAGTCGCAGTCGGTCTTCCTCAACGTGTGGGACATCACGGCGGAGAAGACCGGGCGCTACGTCGCCGCCCGAGCCATCCTGGCCGCGGTCAACTCGTTCTTCAGCGGCATCGTCTTCGCGGTCATCGGACTGCCCTACTGGCTGCCCCTGGCACTCTGGACAGGCATCGTCGCGCAGTTCGTGCCGACGATCGGCACCTACATCTCGATCATCCTGCCGGTCATCGTTGGCCTGCTCAGCGGCAATCCATGGCTGGGTGTCATCGTCCTCGTCTACGCGCTGATCTACCAGCAGATCGAGAACCTCACGATCGAGCCGCGGATCAGCGCCAAGGCCGTGGACGTCCATCCGGCGTACGGGTTCGTCGCCGTACTCCTGGGGGCATCGCTGTTCGGCGTCGCGGGCGCCCTGCTCGCCGTGCCCGTCGGCGCTATGGCGCTCGCGCTTTTCCAGATCTACGTCAAGCGCCACGAACTGATCGAGGACAGCGACGACGAGTCCGAGAGACCCACTCCCACCTCGTCGTCGTAGGGCTCTAGTCGACGATCGCGTCGATACGCGTGGCCAGGGCCACGTCCAGGTCGGTGATGCGACTGCCGGCCGAATGCGTCGACAGGTCCAGGTGCAGGCGTCGCCAGCGAATGTCGATATCCGGGTGGTGGTCCAACTCCTCAGCCGCCTGGGCGATCATGACCACCCATTCGATAGCGGCGGGGAAGGTCGGCGCTTCGACGTCGCGGACGAGGTGGCCGTCACGCACCTGCCAGGCGGGCAGTTGCGTGGCGAGAGCGGCGAGGGCGGTGTCGTCGAGTGCTTCAGGCATCCCATCCTCCGGAGACGTCGAGTGTGGACATGGCGTGAGTCACGGCGTGGACCAGGGGCACCTCGTGGGTGCGCAGGAGTCCTGCCCCGCCGAGCATCGCCAGCACGGCGAAGAATCCCTCCGCAGAGCGGAAGTGCTCCTCGAAGAGGTCGAAGGCGTGCGGCAGCGCATGGCAGATGGGCAGACCGAGCACCCGGAGCCGGAATGTGTTGAGGATGACTTCCGTCTGGTGCCGCACGCGGGTTAGCGGATCCACGAGGTTGCCGTAGTAGAAACCCATGCCGGGATCGATGACGATCCGCTCGACACCGTGCTCGCGCGCCACACCGATCCGCTCGTTGAAGTGCTCGATGAGACCGGGGATGGGATCTGCGTCGAGTCGCACGTCGGTGATCTCGCGCACGTTGGCGCCCTTGACGTAGCAGAGGATGACGGTCGCGCCGAACTCCGCGGCGATGTCGTACATCTCCTCCTGATGGGATGCACCGGTCATGTTGAGCACCTGCGCGCCCGCCGCTAGCCCCGCGCGGGCAATCGCGGGATCGTAGGTCTCCACGGAGATCGCAATGCCGTCATCCGCGCACTGCTCGATGACCGGCAGCAAGCGGGTGAGCTGGTCGTCCGCCTCGACGCGCGCAGCGCGCGCCGTCGTCGACTCGGCACCGATGTCGACCAGGTGGGCACCCGCCGCTGCGGCGACCCGGGCCTTGCGCACGGCCGATTCCACGCCGGTGGCGATGCTCTCGCGGTACGTCGAGTCCCGCGAAAGGTTGACCGTCGCCATGATGACAGGTTCATCGGCCCACGTTCGCTCGCCGATGCGAATCGGCTCGACGGGGGCGGTGAGCGCGTCGGAATGCTGATCGGCGAGACGCGCTAGCGCCGCGAGAGTGATCATCAGTCCCCCTGTCGGATGAATCGTGTGAAGA
>JBEAQC010000004.1:0-33052 GCA_041164085.1 Actinomycetota bacterium | reverse complement strand
GCATTGCGCACCGTCGTGACGCTCGCTCCACTCACCGGTGTCAGCGATGCCACCTGCGAGCACGCGGAGAGGAGCGCTGCTGCGACGCCGAGTGCGACGACAGGACCAATGCGCCTCATGCCGCACCCCCATGCGCCAGGAGTTGTGCCTTCGCCTTCATCTGATCTGCTTCCACGACGGCATCGGTGATCGCCGAGAGGTCGAATGGCACAGGCATGAGCAGTTCGACGTTGCGATCCAGGGGTGACCCCGCAAGGCGCGGTGGATCGCTGAGCCACGAGTTTGCCGCCAGTTCTCGGCTCAGTGAGGCCAGCCCGGTCTGGCTGAGGTCGCCCGGGGTCCAGGTGGGTGGCGCGGCGTGGTCGAGTGCCGTGACGAAGAAGGACAGAGTGCCATCGCGATTATCAACGAGGTCGATGAGTTGCTGCTGCTGCGGGAAGTCGACGCACGACGCTGTCGTGATCTCCCAGAAGCCACCTGTGCCGGTGTCGCGGGTGTGCGCCGTGATCGTGTTGACATGCGTGTGGCCGTTGAGCCAGGCGATACACACCGGGTAGCGCAGGAGCATTGCGATGAACTCCTCCGCATGGACCAGCCGCTGGCCTCCCCACACCGGCGTCGCGTCGTTCTCCAGTGTGAAGGAGTTGTGATGACTGCACACCATGGCGAGGCGTCCCTCAGCCTCGCACTGTGCGAGTTGTGCCTCGAGCCAGGTGAACTGATCCTCGGGCACAGCGCCGTCGGCACCCGATGCCATGTTGCAGGTGTCGAGGCCGAAGGCGCGCAGGTAGGGAGTGAGGTCCGCGCTCCACCATGTCTGTCCGCTGTCGACATTGGCCTGGGTCCAGCCGTGACCCACCGGACCAGGGACGGCCGGTGACTCTAGGTGGGCCTGCATGAACTCGGTGCGCTCGAGCATCTTGCGCGCCGGGTCGGGGGTGACCGTCTTGATGCCGGGGAGCAGGCCGAGTTGCTGGCGGATCGCATTGGCGGCCATCTGCGCTGCGCTGAGATCACTCGCGTAGCCCTGAAGCCAGTTGACCGCGAGCGCATCCCCCGTCGCGGCCTTGCGATCGCCGACCGCCCACGCGAAGAGCGCAGGATCGGGGCGGAAGGTGCCCATGAAAGTCGAGTCGTGGTTGCCGTAGACGGCGTACCACGGGATGGGCAGTCCTTGGGACTGCACCGGATTGCTCACTGCCGCAGCGAGCATCCCGGGAATGGTCGGGTAGCCGCGCTCGCCGTAGACGTCACCGGACGGATCGTCGGGGTGGTACGCGTACGTCGCCTCTGCCCACACCTGGGGACCCTCGTACTGCCCGGCCGCTCCGCTGTTCGGTGTCACGTCCTTGCCGTCGAGGATGTCGATGTACCACCGTGTCTCGAGCTGGGACAGGTTGTCCGCGCTATCCCCGGTGCTCAGCGCACTCGCGAGGGGTGCTCCCGTCACCGAGCTGGTCTGTGCCGCGACCACGCTGTCCACGACGGAGGCCAGCACGTGGACGGTGAGGGTGTCCTGCGGGCGGCAGGCGTCGGTGAAGAGCGTAGGTGCGATGCTCTGGATCGCATCCATGCGTGCGGGGGTCTGCGCGTCGATGACGTGGATATCCGACAGGTGAGCGAAGTAGTACAGCGACCGGCGTGATCGAGTGCGAGCCTGGTCAGCTGTGCCCCCGAGCAGGTCATAGCGCGGGATGAAGTCCTCGCCGGCCCCAGCCAGGAGCGTCCGGTAGTCGCCACGCACCGGCTGAGCCGACATCTTGATGGTCTGCAGCAGGGTCGTCTGGCTGTCGGCCAAGCGCATCGGGGCGGCGAGCGCCTGGCCCATCACCTCCCGGGCGATACCCCAGGTGGCCGCGAGCGCAGCGGTACTCGCGATGAAGGTACGGCGGGAGAGGGACACGAGAGGGAATGCTATGCCTCGGTAGCGTGATCTGTTGCGGATTGCGGACAGTGGGAGGCGATATGGACGTCGGGGCGATGCTGCGCCTGGGCATCATCGATTTCCTCATCCTGGTCGTCTGCGCCGTGCTGATCGGCTTCCTCGCGCCGCGATGCCCGGACCGCTGGTTCGCACGAGATGTCGGTCCGCTCAAGCTCACCCGCTGGGATCGGATCGCGATGTATCGCAGGATCGGGATCCCGTGGTTCGCCAAATGGCTGCCCGAGGGTGGTTCGTGGTTGGGCGGACAGAGCAAGTCGAGCCTCTTCGGCGTCGATGCGACGAGTCTTCGCGCCTACCTGGTCGAGGTCAGGCGAGGTGAATGGGTGCACTTCCTCTCCGCATTCACCTTCCTCATCATCGTGCCCTTCAATCCGTGGCAGCTCATCGTGCTGTGGTTTTGCATCGTCTTCATCGGCAACATGGTCTTCTTCCTGGTGCTGCGCTATAACCAGTTGCGCCTGACGTCCGTCCTCGCCCGCCTGGAGCGCTAGGGTCTGGCCCACAAGGAGGGCCCATGGAATACGGCGTGACTTCGATGACTGCTCCGCTGCGACGCGCGGCGGTCCGTCGGCCCGCCCCGACGTCGGACTTCGCACGTGCCCACTGGGCCCAGCCATTGGATGTCGACCTGCTGCTCGACCAGCATGCGGCGTTCGTCGGGATCCTTCAGCGCCTGGGTGTGGATGTGATCGAGCTCCCCGCGCTAGACGGGCTACCGGACTCCTGCTTCACCTACGATCCCGCGTTCACCGTCTCGGATGGCGTGGTCACGCTCCGTGCGGCCAAGCAGGTGCGCGTCGGCGAGGGCGAGCGACTGGCTGCCGATCTCGCGGCGGCGGGCGTGCCGACTGTCGCCTCTCTCGGTGGGAGCGCCACGGCCGATGGTGGTGACATGTTCTGGCTGGACGACGCGACCCTCGCTATTGGTCGCTCCTATCGGACGAACTCGGCCGCGGTGGCCCAACTGGACGAGATTCTCAGGCCTCGAGGCATCCGGATCGAGGTCTACGACGTGCCGCACGACCAGGGGCCTGAGTGGTGCCTCCACCTGATGTCGGTGGTGTCCCCTGTCCGCGACGATCTGGCCGTCGTCTACGAGCGGCTCGCACCCGTCGCCATGCTCGAGGAACTTCGCCGCCGCGGCGTCGAGCTACTCCCCATCCCAGAAGAGGATTGGCTTACGCTCGGCTGCAATGTGCTTGCGGTCGCACCCGGCGTGGTCGTCATCGCCTCCGGCAACGAGGCGACGGCCGAGGCTCTTGCCTCCCGGGGGTGCGAGGTACACGTGTACGCCGCGAGCGAGATCAGCAAGGGCGAGGGCGGTCCCACCTGCCTGACGCGCCCGATCTGGCGCGCCTAGTACTCCACGTGCAACTGCCAGGCGCGTGCCCCGCCGACAAGCGCTGCCGCATTGGGCACGATGACAGTGTCGTCCCCGAGCTTCGCCACCTGGCTCGGCGTGATGTGACGTGAGTTGCCGCCGCCGAGGTAGAGCCGGTCCCACATGAACATGGGGCGCAGGCCGTCGACGCAGCGGACGAGGCGGCGCGACCACAGGCTGTCGCCCAGGCGTCGACGCTCGTGCTCGCCGATGTAGGTGTCGTAGGACAGCCCCCACCGCACCGGCGCCTGCGAGAGCTCGAGGTGAGGCGCGAGGTGGCCGCCGTCAAAGAGCGCGCAGCCCAGGCCGGTGCCCAGCGTGAGCACGAGCTCCAGGCCCTTGCCGGCGATGACCCCGGCTCCGTGGACCTCAGCGTCGTTGAGTACGAGCACGGGGATGCCCAGGGCCTCGCGCAGAGCGGCTCTCGCATCGAATCCGTGCCACTGCGTGACGAGGTTGGGGTCCACGCGCGTCCGCGGTCCGCGAACGGTGATGTAGTGCGGGGTCGCGACCACGACACCGTGTCGGATCATCCCGGGCAGACCGACGGTGGCGTGGGTGGCGTGCGGCAGCTTCTTGGACAGATCAACCAAGGTCTTGACGAAGAGCTTCGTGGAGAGCGGATAGGGAGTTGGCACGCGCACGGGCTGGGCACGCATCGTCCCTGCGTCGTCGAGGACGGTCGCCTTGATGCCGCCGCCACCGCAGTCGATGACCAGGGTGGAGACCATGGGGTCTTCTGCGCTCACGCGACAGCAGTGTGCCGTGTCCGATCCCGACCCGGTAATCTGACCCGGCCAGTTCGCCTGGCGAGGAGGCGTCGCCTAGTCCGGTCTATGGCGCCCGCCTGCTAAGCGGGTTTGGGGCTAAAACCCCATCGAGGGTTCAAATCCCTCCGCCTCCGCCGATGACAACGGACCGCCCCCTGGGCGGTCCGTTGTCTTTATTCGGACGCCTACCTGCGGTAGTCCCTGCGACTGACGGCTGGGGCGGCCCGCTGCTCGTCGCCTCGGACTGCGACGACGGTGATGCGCGCATTGCGTCGCTTGCCGGCGACCTCGATGCGGCATCGCAACCCGTGGCTGAGGCCAACTGAATTCAGGACGCATGCCGGCTCGGTCCAAGGAGATGGCTTGACGTAGACGTGGTACGTGGGCATGACCGCACCCACATTCTCCGGCGCCCGCCACGTCACGATGAGCCCCGACCGACCGATGGTGCGCAGTTGGACATCCTCAGGCGGAGCCAGTGGAAGGGTGTCGTCGGACCACACAAAGCCCGGTGGCGACGGATCGCACGATGCCCGTGCACGAGTGAAGAGGTTCTCGCGAATCGCGCGGTAGACAGGGCTCGCAGCAACGTTGCGCAGTTCGTGTGGGTCACGTGCGTAGTCGTAGAGCTCCTCCTCGCCCGTGGCATATCGGACGTAGAGGTGCTGCGCCGTCCGGAATCCGCAGTAGGCAGGGCGGTCCCACTGTCCGCCCCAGCTCGTGGCCTCCATCACCACACCGTCCCGCCAATACGACCGGGTGCTCTTGCCGTCGATGTCGGTCGCGGGCAGTCCTAGCAGGTCCAGGATCGTCGCGTGCACGTCGACATTGGCTGCGACGACACGGGAGTCCTTGACTCCCGCGGGCAGGATGCCATCGAAGCGCATGACCAGCGGAACTCGGACGGAGACGTCGTAGGGGGTGTTCTTGCCCTGGAGACGGTGCTCCCCCCACGCGAATCCGTTGTCGGACATGAAGACGATGAGGGTGTTCTCGAGTCGCCCACTCTCCCGGAGGGTGTCGATCATGCGCCCAACGGCCGTGTCGATTCCACGAAGCATGTCGGACTGGTTCTCGACCACGTCGTCAAGGGTGATGTCCACGGTCTGGTTGCGTCCCTCCATGTCCCAGAGCTCGGACTTGGGCAACTTCTGCATCCACTCGGGGTAGGTCGACATGTCGTCCTGATTGGTGGAGGGCGAGGTGAAGCGCGAAGCGCGCTTGACGTCATCCAGCAACCCATCTGCCCGAGTGAGTCCGGCATACGGACCAGGGTCGAAGGGGTAGTGCGGCGCATACGGCGCGTAGTAGGTGAAGAACGGCTGGTCCTCGGGAGTGGCCTGCATGAATTCGATGGCCTGGTCAGCGAGCTCGTCGGTGAGGTACCTGCGCACTCCGGGGACGGGATCGGGATCTGACGTCAGCCGGTAGCGCACGTGATTTCCGCCGAGGAATGCGGCCCACGTGTCCCACCCCGGCGGAACCTTGCCTCGAGCGAGGTCCGTCCCGTTGAGGTACTTGCCGAACAGTCCGGTGTTGTAGCCCGCGTCATCCAGCCGGGTAGCGAGCGTTTCGGCGTCCTCGCCGCCGTAGGTGAAGGCCGGCCACCCGCCCCAGGCCGAGGAGACGGCGTTCTGCCAGACACCGGTGCGATGGGCGAAGTTGCCGGTGAGCAGGCTCGCCCGGCTGGGGCAGCACCATGACGTCGGCACGAAGGCCTGGGTGTACGTGACGCCCTTCGCGGCAAGTTCGGACATCACGGTGGGCATCGCGACCTCGGTGCCGATGCGCTGATCATCCGTGAGAATCAGCAGGACGTTGGGAGGGGTGGTGACCTCCTCGACGGGAGGTGGCTCGACCGGGTCCTCGGCAGGGAGAGCGGCACTCACGGGCGAGGCGATGGCCGCCACGAGAAGGGCAGCCAGCATCGTCGTCAACCAGGGTCGGGGCACCGCACCATTCTGCCGTGTCCGTTATGCGCGAAGCGCGTCCAGTCAGGCCCTGACGGTGAGTACCCCCCGCTTGAGCCGCGAACGCAAGCGGCGCAGCCCCGTGGACGCCGGTCCACTCGTGACGTCACCGTCAAGGTCGAAGCGCGAGTTGTGCAGCGGGCATGCCCATCCTCCAGAGGCGGCGTTGACGATGCCGCCAGCGTGCGGGCAGCGGCGGTCGAGGGCGACGTACGACTTGCGACCTGTGCGAACGACGGCCACCTGCGTGCTGCCGATGCGGCCGACGACGGCAGCGCCACCGACCTTCTTGAGCGCGGGGTAGTCGCGGAGCCTGACCTTCAGGCTTCCTGCTGCCTGTGCAACGCCGTTGGCCGTGGCGGCGCCGAGGCCGCAGAGTGCGGCCGCGGCTGCGAGCGCTTGGCGCCGGGTGATCCCGAGTCGCTCGATCGACTGGTCCGTGTCCATGGTTCGAGTGTGCCGACCCATCGGCCCACGCGCACCTCGAGCCGATGGGCCGGGGACTGAAGGGGCGGCCGAACCCCGGTGGACCTGCGCTCAGGGGCGGCATCCGATGCGGCTAGACTCCATCTCCGCAAGGCGCCCGTAGCTCAACGGATAGAGCATTTGACTACGGATCAAAAGGTTAGGGGTTCGAATCCCTTCGGGCGCGCCCCTTCATCCGCCGTGCTGCTGGCCCAGACGCACATGGGTCACCAGGAGTTGTGGCACTCCTCCTTCGAGACGGCCCGAGTGATGCGCCGGGAGGCCTCTCAGCGGGTGAAGGAGGACATGTACTCGCTGTAGCGAACCTGTCCATTGTCGGAGTTCTCAATGGCCTTAACGACGCGCTCGGGGATCGCCGTCCACGTGCTCGGGTAGAAGCGCGCCGTCTCAGGCTCCAGAATGTAGTTCAAGATGTAGTTGAGGATCCACATAGCGGGCGCCACAGGCACACCTACGGCGAATGGGGTGCCGTCACTTCGTGTGCCGTAGATCAGTTGACTGTTGCCGCCTTCCTTCTGCGACTTGTCGGCGAAGCGTGCTTCGCCAAGCCACGCCGACGAGTAGAGCATCTTCAACGTGTCCTTGGCGCCATTCGCGCGCATCCAGGCGTTCATGTAGCCGCAGGGGATCCCCGGGGGAGGTGTGTTGTCGGGGTTGTCGCAGAGACCCTCAGGCGTGAGAACCCAGTTGATGAGCCGGACCGGCGAGCAGAGGGCGAAATCCGAGGAATTCGGATCGGGGCAGTTGGCGGGAACTCTCAGCATGCCGTCCTTATCCACGATCAACCCGTAACCCCCGAGCTTCACCTTGACGCGGTCACCGTTGATGACGCGGGTGTAGGTATTTCCCGTGGTGTTCGTGAGGTACGTCGTGGCAAGACGAGTGAGTTCGGCCGCCTTGCGCGCCTCAGCCTTGGTGTAGCCCTCGGGAATCGTCCCCTTCCCAGCCAGGAAGTCCTTGCGCTGCTTCTTGGTGAAGGTCTTGTCCTTACTGATGCCGAAAATCTTGGCCAAGCGGTCGGCCTTCTTCTGAGTGGGCAGCGGCGCATTGACCTGTGCTGGCGACGTGGCCTCGCGCGGGGCGTACCGGATGAACCTCTTGACACCGGCATTCGTCTCGCTGAAGCCGCTGTCGAAGGGAACGGGGGCCGCCGTAGCGGTCGGGGCCATGGCGATCGGGGCGAGAAGCAACGTCGCGGCCACTGTCCCCGCGACAAGTGACGAGACGCGGCGTGCGGAATAGCCACGCAGGAAGGGCATAGCGGGTCGGGTCATTGCGGAAGGCCTCCTGATGCAGGTGGCTCGTGCGTTCGCCTCGGGAGGCGCTGCATTCCGCCGACTTTTGGCCGATTCGGTAGTCGGCTGCGTTCACCTAACCACGTATCCCGCTAGAGAGCGAATCGAGGGTGCTATCTCTTAGACGGCGCAGCTCATGTCCGTGCCGCAGCACATCGGTGACTTGATCTTGCCGTGGCCATTGGGGCACTGGGAGATACCAACCTCGGCACCGCTGTCCACGACGAGCACATCGTTGACGAGGTCGGCGCCGCAGTGGCCGCACGTGGTGTTGACGGACATGTCGCAGCTGGGGCAGGTGTAGGTAGCCATGCGCTGAGGGTAGCGGCAGATCGGGCGAGCGCTACTTGGACGCGTTGAGCAGCGAGTGCCGCCGGGAGTAGGCGAAGTAGATCGCGAAGCCCACAGCCATCCAGAGCGCGAAGACGAGCCAGGTCACGGGATCCAGGCCGGCCACGATCACCGCGATGAGGATGAGGCCGAGGATGGGGAAGAGCGGGAAGAGCGGGGTCGTGAAGCCACGGGGCAGATCCGGGTACTTCCTCCGCAGGACGATGACGCCGATGTTGACGACGGCGAAGGCGCCCAGGGTGCCAATGCTCGTGGCCTCGGCGAGTTGACCCAGCGACACGAAGGCGGCGGGGATGGCGATGATGCAGCAGACGATGATCGTGTTGTTCACCGGAGTCTGGGAGCGCGGGCTCACGCGGGTGAAGACCTTGGGCAGGAGTCCGTCGCGACCCATGGCGAAGAGGATGCGGGTCTGCCCGTAGAGCGTGACGAGAACGACGCTGAAGATGGAGATGATCGCCCCGACCGCGATGAGATTGCCCGCCCACGTACCCCCGACTGCCGCATTGGCGACGGAGGCCAGCACGGCCTCGGAACCCTGGCCCTCGAAGGACTGCCACGGCTGGGCGCCGAGGGCCGCGAGGGTGACCGCCAGATAGAGGATCGTCACGACAACAAGGCTGCCGATGATCGCGAAGGGCAGATCGCGGCGGGGGTTCTTGGCCTCCTCTCCCGCGGTCGATGCGGCATCGAAGCCGATGTAAGAGAAGAACACCTGCCCCGCCGCCGCGGTGACACCGAGCAGCCCTAGCGGCAGGAACGGCTCGAGGTTGTTGCCGTCGAAGGCGGTGAAGGCAACGATGCAGAAGAAGACGAGGATGCCGATTTTGAGCAGCACCATGATCGTGTTGACGCGCGCGGACTCGGATGCCCCACGGATGAGCAGGAACATGCAGGCGAAGATCACGATCAGGGCTGGGACGTTGAAGACGCCGCCCTCGCCGGGAGGACTGGAAAACTGGGCAGGAATCGTCACGCCGAAGGAGCCGAGGAACGAGTTGAGGTACTCACCCCAGCCCACTGCGACGGCAGCGACGGAGACGCCGTATTCGAGCATGAGCATCCAGCCGACCGCCCACGCGACGATCTCGCCGAGGGTGACATAGGCATAGGAGTAGGACGATCCGCTCGCCGGGATGGCGCTGGCGAGCTCGGCATACGCAAGGGCAGAGAAGAGCGCGGCCACCGCGGCTAGGAGGAACGAGAGCAGGACTGCCGGTCCGGCCTTGGGGATCGCAACCCCGAGGATGACGAAGATGCCGCTGCCGATGATCGAGCCGACACTGAAGAAGAGCAGGGCCGATCGACCCATGGAGCGCTTCAGGTCATGATGACCGGCGACGTCGGCGACCGGCTTGAGCCGGAAAAGGCCCTGCGACATCGGTGCTCCCTCGGTTTCCACCCGTGCATTTGGGACGCTGGGTACGTTATCCGTCTGCGACGAGGATGATGGCCCTTTCGCGAAGGGAAGGTAGCTGCGCGATGCGCATCGTGCTGGGTGTGGCACCCGATGAGTCAGGCGATGACGGCCTAGCGCTCGCCGCGGTCATGTCGCGGCTGCTCAAGGCGCGCATCACGCTCGCGTATGTCTATCCGCCCACGATCGACTACCCAAGCATGGGACACGTCGATGCGGAGTGGAAGGCCTTCCTTGCCGAGCGTTCCGATGCCACGCTCGAGCGCGCTAGCAACATCCTGCGCCGCGAGTGGTCGATCGAGGATGTCGATGCCGTGTCTACGCCGCGTGCCTCCGTCGGCCATGGCTTGCGGGACGTCGCCGATGAGGTGGGCGCTGTCATGGTCGTCATTGGACCCGGGTCGGAGGGTGTGGACGGCCACCTTGCGCTCGGGTCCGTCGCTCACACACTCCTTCATGGGGGAGCAGCCGCGGTCGCGCTCGCACCCGAGGGATACCGGGAGGTCGCACCCGAGTCGATCCAGCGCGTGGTCGTTGGCTTCCAGGACACCCCCGAGTCGGAGTACGCCGTGCGGATCGCGGCCGACGTGGCTGTACCCCAAGGGATTCCGGTGCACTTGCTGACGGTCGTGGTGCGCATGACGAGGATCCTCGGAGCGCGGATCGGCAGGGATCCCGAGCGCGCCGTGATGCAGGCACTCGTCGAGCATGAGCGGGCTGCCCAGGCGCGCTTCACGGAGGATTCCGGTCTCCCGATCACGGGAGAGGTGGTGCAGGGCGACACTGCTGGACGGGCCATGTCGCGCTTCGACTGGCAGGACTCGGATGTCTTCGTAGCGGCATCCAGCAGCCTCGGCGTCCTCAGCCGCGTCTTCCTAGGAGATCTCACCCACAAACTGCTGCGCGCATGCACCGTGCCTGCAGTGGTGCTCCCTCGCGGATTCGACCCGGATGGCAGGATCGACTCATGATCGACGCGGTGAAGGATGATGCGCTTGGCACCGACGATGTCATGGACATCCTCCACCGGCTGCGCCGGCGCGATGTCAGTGCGGACGAGCTTGCTCGCGCTGCCGAGGCTCGCATAGAGGGTGTGAACCACCAGCTCAACGCCGTGGTCACCAAGGTGGACCTGCCCGTCGCGGACGGTCCGTTTGCCGGCATTCCGACCGCGATCAAGGACAACCAGGACCTGGTGGGCTATCCCACACGGCACGGGTCCTCGGCTACCGCCGACACTCCCCAACGCGAGGACATGCCCTTCGTCGCTCACTTCCGCTCCCTGGGTTTCGCTCCGCTGGTCAAGACGACGCTGCCGGAATTCGGGCTGACCCCATCGACGGAGTCCACGACGTACGGCGCGACACGCAATCCGTGGAATCCGGGCCACTCCGCGGGTGGATCCAGCGGTGGGAGTGCTGCTCTCGTCGCGTCGGGAGCGCTCCCGATCGCGCACGCCAATGACGGCGGCGGCTCCATCCGCATCCCGGCCGCGGTCTGTGGGCTCGTCGGGCTCAAACCGACCCGCGGGCGCTTCCCTGATCGCCTCGATCTGGAGAAACTGCCCATCCACATCGTCAACCAGGGCGTACTCACGCGCACCGTGCGCGACACGGCGTACTTCTTCGCCGAGTCGGAGCGTCGCTACCCCGCACCCGGCATGGAACCCGTCGGCATGGTGGTGCGCCCCGAGCAGCAGCGCCTTCGCATTGGCATCCTCACGAGCGGCCTCACGGAGATCCCGGTAGATCCTGAGACCACCGACGCCGTGCGACGCACAGGTGAGGTGCTCGCGGGCCTCGGGCACACCGTGACGGCGGTCGCATCTCCGGTGGACGAGCAGTTCGGGCGCGACTTCCTGCGTTACTGGGCGATGCTGTCCTTCCTCATGCAGCGCGCGGGTGGCCGTGTCTTCGGTCCGGGGTTTCAGGCGGATCGCACAGAAGCCCTGACCAAGGGACTTGCCGCAATGTTCATCGAGCAGGCCGAGCGTGTGCCGGCGTCACTACGCCGGCTGCGGCGGGCGGCGCAGGGGCCGGAGTCGATCTACGAGTCAGTCGACGTCGTGATCTCGCCGGTGGTCGGGCATCCCGCCCCGCCGATCGGCTACCTCGGGCCCGATGTGCCTGTGCGCGAGCAGCTCGTGCGCATCCTGCGCTTCGCGTCCTTCACCGCACTTCAGAACATCACCGGAGCGCCCGCGATCTCGCTGCCATTGGCGCGATCCTCAGCGGGACTGCCCATCGGCGTGCAGGTCGCGGCTCCGCGCGGGGCCGAGCGCAGGCTCCTGTCGGTTGCCCTGGAACTCGAAACGGCGATGCCGTGGCCGCTGACCCCGAGGTCGAGCGGCCACGGCATCGCGATGGATCCGTGATCGGTAGCGCCTAGCGCAGTGCGCAGGCCTGATCGATGATCGACTGCGGCGCACCGTCAGCGTTGCCACCGCAGAGTGCGTCGAGCTGCTTCTGGGCCCAGACGGGACCTTCGGCCTGGTAGACGAACGCGGTCGTCTGCTCGATGTCGCCGGACTTGGTGATGGCGAAGACGATTGCCCACCCGTCCGCACACTCGTAGCTCTTGGTGTCGATGAGTTCGACGCCGGCGGCCTGAGCCGATCCCTCGGCGTTCTGCTCCATGACCTGCTCGGTGCACTCCGCGGAGCCACCGCCGATGGGGGCCTCGCTGGAACTTCCAGAGTCGGATGAACCACCACAGGCGGCAAGGACAAGGGCGCTGGCAGCGAGAGCTGCCGCGGCGGGAATACGCATGTTCATAGTCATGGGGAAATGCTAGGCGGATCCGCCGCGGGGTTTCACGTCGGCGCGCCCATGAGCCGTGTGACGAATGGGCCACAAAATCGTCCCTGCGGGTCAACCTGCTCACGCAACCGAAGGAAATCCGTCAGTCGCGGGTACGCGCTGTGCAGTTGCTCGGGCGAGGCCACGCTCACCTTGCCCCAGTGGGGTCGAGCACCGAGGGGGAGGAGCATCTCCTCGATAGCGGGTAGCACCTCGAAGATCCGCTCATCGCGATGCCAGGTGAAGTGGATGCCCACCGTGTCGACGGAGTACGCGGGACTCAACCAGAGGTCGTCCGCCCGCATGGTGCGGATCTCCGTCACGTGGAGCAGCGGGGTGATACGTGCGTGCAGCGCGCGCAAGGCTCGAATCGCTTCGACGGCGTGTGTGCGCGGCAGCAGGTATTCGGCCTGGATCTCATCGCCGGCGCTGGGGGTGAATTCGGCGCGGAAGTGCGGCAGGCGTTCGTGCCAGGGCCCCACCTGGCCACGTTGCGGATTGCAGTGAACGGGATCGAGTTGCTCCAGCGGATGCAGGGGATCGTCCCGGGGCGGCACGCCGAAGGCCGGTCCGCCGGGCCATGGACCTTCGCGATCGATGCGCCGCTTGAGCCAGAGCTGGGCGTCGGGCTCGGGTCGCCACCGCGTGAAGACGCTCACCGAGGTCGCAGACCCGAAGACCGCATCGAAGTCGGCTTCGACGACATCGAGGTCAAGCCCCGCGAAGATCGTCTGCGCCACCTCGTAGGTCGGCTCCACCTCCATCTCGACGCGCGTGACGACACCGAGTGCACCGATGCTCACCACCCAGGCGCCGAAGTCGGGATCGACACCCCTGCGCACCCACCTCACATCGCCGCCGGCGGTGACGATCTCGATGCCGGTGACAGCGCTGGAAAGGGTGCCGATGGCGTCGCCTGAGCCGTGGGTGCCCGTTGCCATCGCACCGCCGACGGTGATGTGGGGCAGTGATGCCATCGCGGCGAGGCCGAGGCCCCTCGCGTGCAGTTCGCGACCGAGGGTCGCGTAGGTCATCCCTGCGCTCACGGTCACCGTGGTGCCGTTGACGGCGATGTCCGCCGGCAGCGCGGCCGTCTCGATATGCAGGCCGGGAGTGACCGCGACCGGGCTGAAGGAATGGGCGCTGCCCAAGGCAAGCACGCGATCCGCGCCGCGCACGAGTTCCGCGACCTCGGCCGTCGAGCGGGGCGTGGCCACCGTGCCCCGGAGATCGACCGTGTCCGACCAGTTACGCAGCATGTCGTGACCCTAGACCGGCGCTCAGGGAAGGGGAAGAATCGAAGAATTTACATCGAAACGGATGTTCAGCAGCCGATTTTCCCGTGTGAGATAGCATCTCCTGAATATTCTGAGTCTTGCATCACCCCCATGGCAGGAGTTCCCCGTGCGCCCCATCGCCCGAGTCCTTATCGATGAGAGCCATCGCCAGGCCTGGACCACGCGCGCCGACCTGGCCGCTGCCATGTCGCCGGCCAACCCCGCGGATGCGTCGTACGTCGAGGCGGCCGGTGAGCTCCGCGGGGCCGGCTTCACCGTCGACGCCCACTGCGCGGGACCGATCGATGCGGCCTCCCTGGCGCAGGTCGACGTCCTCGTCCTTCCGCACTGCTCCGACGATGCGTGGGAGGCCACCACGGGGGAGGGGTCACCGGTCTACTCCGCCGCGGAGGTCACGGCCATCGACGCTTTCGTGCGTGCCGGTGGCGGACTCGTCATCCTCGCTGAAACCGAGCAGGCCAAGTATGGAAACAATCTCGCGGACATCGCCCATAACTACGGAATCGACATCGTGACGTGCACAGCGCAGGATCCGGTCCATCGCTTCAACGATGTCTCGACGTGGGTTCGACTCGTGCCTTCCCCGGTGGATGGCGCTGACCTCTTCGCAGGAGTGTCAGAGGCCTGCGCGTATCGCGCAGGGGTCCTTGAGGCGGCCGAGGACGTGTCGATCTTCGCGCGGACCTCGGCGCATGCGATGCCCCCGTCGGCCCCGATCATCGCGGGCACCGACGTCGGCCAGGGCCGGGTGCTCGTTGTGGCCGACTCCGACTTCGCCGGGGATGACTCCATCGACGACCTCGACCACCGGCGCCTGTGGAGGCGGCTTATCACCTGGGCCGCAGCCCGCCGCACGACAGCGCAGTCGGCGGTCTTGCGCAGCACGATTGCGGATCACCATGCCTGGCGCGAACTCGTCGAAGCGGTCGAGGCGCTGCGCCTGCTCCAGTCCGCTGACGGCTCAGTTGCCCGTGACACCGAGACTGCCCGGGGCTATGTCGATCGCATTGTCTCGGCGCTCGGCGCGCTTGCGCCGCTGGTGCCGCATCAGGAGAGCTACCTCAAGGCCTGCATCGCTGACTTCCGCGCCTGGGAGTCGGGGGGCTTCGCCGTTCCCGATTTCCTCGACTCCCTTCAGGAGTTCCATCCCGATGCACAACGCCGGGACGGCATCGAGCACCTCGTCGTCTTTCCGATGTACACGCAAAATGGCAATCCGGACAGGAATGTCGAAGCCGTCGTCATACGGACGGTGTGGCCGGAGTGGATCGCCGATCTCGAGGCGTCGGGCTATGACAATGCTGCCTTCGTGCCCATCGAGTTCGTCGCTTTCACCTCTGGCTACGACACGCACTCAGCGGTCCTCTTCCCCGAGACGGTGGCCACGCGCGAGGTCGTGAAGTTCAGCTGGGGCGGCATCTTCTGCGATCGCGAGGCGGCGCGATTCCGTCACGTCTCTCGTGCGGCAGCCGAGCGGCTCCAGGTGGCCCTGCCCCCCGAGGCCGAGCTGCTGCTCGCTGACCAGCGGCTTGCCCAGGAGACCTTCGTGCTGTGGGATCTGGTGCATGACCGGACGCACAGCCACGGCGACCTTCCCTTCGATCCCTTCATGATCAAGCAGCGGATGCCCTACTGGATGTACGGCCTCGAGGAACTCCGCTGTGACCTGACCACCTTCCGGGAGACGCGGCAGTTGCAAGAGCGTGGCGTCGTGCTCGCCCCCTATGTCCGCATCGCCATCCTCTTCGACCGGCTGTTCCGTTTCCCGACTACGGGGGATCGGGTGCGCAACTACGACGGGCTTGCCGGCCAGATCATCTTCGCGTGGCTTCACAAGGCAGGTGTCATTCGATGGACCGACAACACCCTCGCCGTCGATTGGTCCCGCGTGCAGGACAGCATGGACGCCTTGTGCGACGAGGTGGAGCGCCTGTACCGCGAAGGAATCGACCGCTCACGCCTCGGTCACTGGCTTGCGGCGTACGAGTTCGTCACGTCCCTCGTGCCGCCGCATCCGCAGTCCATGTGGGCTCGGGGAGCCCAGTCACTGCCGACCGAGCCCCGCGAGGCGGTGGATGCCGTCCTGCCCGATGAGTTCCCGCTCAATGTTTTCTACGAAGCACTGCGCAAGTCCCTCAGCCCTGCCATCGACTCGGCCAAGGGCATCACGGGGGTCGCAGCGTGAGCCGGCCGGTGGCTGTCGTCCTGGGCGCCGGCATGGGCGGGCGCGCTGTTGCGCGTGCCTTGGGCCAGGACCATCTCGTCATCGTGGTCGATCGTCGAGCCGACCTTGCTGAGGCGGCAGCCGCACCCGTCGCCGGGGAGTCTGCTGCCGTCGACCTTCTCGATGTCGATGACGTTGTGCGCTTTCGAAATGACGTCCTCGCGCGTCACGGACGCATCGATTCGGTCGTCCATCTCGTGGGAGGTTGGCAGGGCTCCAAGACGGTCGATCTCGCTGCCCTCGAGGCGTGGGACGCCATCGCGCCCGGTGTCTTCGTCACCGTGCGCACGACGACGGTCGCCTTCCGGGATGCGCTCATGGAGTCCGCGGGCTGCTACGTCATCGTGTCGAGCACGGCGGCCGCGAAGCCCACGGCGGGCAATGTGGCCTACGCGACCGCCAAGGCCGCGGCCGAGACCTGGGTCGGCGGCCTGGCTCACTCCTTCAAGGACTCGTCCGCACGCGCGGTGATCGTCGCCGTCAAGGCACTGGTCGATCCTGCGATGCGCGAGGCTCAACCCGATCAGTCCTTCCCCGGTTACACCGACACCGTTGACCTGGCTGACGCCATCCATGGGATCGTCGGGGGTGACGCACCCAACGGTTTGCGTCGTGACCTGACGGAGGCCTGACATGTCCGCACCCTGGCGGGGGTTCGCCAGCGACAACTACGCCGGCATCCACCCGGAGGTGCTCGAAGCCATCGGCCGTGCCAATGATGGGCACGCTGCCGCGTACGGCGATGATGACGAGACGGCCCGACTGGCGGACCTCGTGCGCGATCACTTCGGCCCGCAGGCGCAGGTCTTCCCCGTCTTCAACGGCACAGGCGCCAATGTCGTCGCCCTGCAGGCGATCTGCCGGCCGTGGGAGGCCGTGATCTGCGCCGAGAGCGCACACGTCAACGTCGACGAGGGCGGGGCGCCAGAGAAGGTCGCAGGGCTGAAGCTGTGGACCGTGCCGACGGCCGACGGGCTCCTCACGCCGGACCTCGTCGACGTGCACGCCGTGCGGGCCGGTGACGTGCATCGCGCTCAGCAGGCGGCCGTGACGATCACTCAGTCTTCCGAGCTTGGCACGGCCTACTCGATCGAAGCGCTGGGCACGCTCGCCGACCACGTCCACGCGCTCGGCCTACGACTCCATCTCGATGGGGCACGCATCGCCAACGCCGCAGCGAGCCTCGGTGTGGCCATGCGCGAGATCACGACGGATGTGGGTGTGGATGCGGTGTCCTTCGGCGGCACCAAGAACGGTGCCATGGGTGCCGAGGCTGTGATCGTGCTCAATCCTGATCTTGCTCACGCCGTTCCCTTCCTGCGCAAGTCGGCCATGCAGTTGGCGAGCAAGATGCGCTTCGTGAGCGCTCAGCTCAGCGCCTTGCTCACCGATGACCTCTGGCTGCGCAACGCCAGCCACGCCAACGACATGGCCCGCCGACTCGAGGCAGCCGTACGCCGAGTGCCCGGGGTGGAGATCGCGCGCCGCGTCGACGCCAACGCGGTCTTCGCGATCCTGCCCGTGGCGGTCACCGAGCGACTCCAGCGCGACTACCGCTTCTACACCTGGGACGACCACACGGGCGAGGTGCGCTGGATGTGCTCGTGGGACACCACGGCCGACGACGTCGATCGCTTCGCAGCCGCGATCGCTGCGGAGATGGCGGTCGGCTAGAGCACGGGCGGTCGCCCTTCGAAGGGCGTCGACAGCACGATCGTCGTGCGCGTCGAGACCCCCGCAGCGGCGCGGATGCGCGCGAGCAGATCCTCCAGATCCGCGGGCTCGGCAACGCGCACCTTGACGACATACGACGCGGATCCCGCGACCGACCAGCACGCCTCGATCTCGCCGAAGCCCTCCACGCGCTGAGGGATATCGTCGGGAGCCGAGGGGTCCAGGGGCGTGAGATCGATGAGCGCCGTGAGGGACAGTCCGACTGAGCGAGCATTGATGACCGCCTGATAGCCGGTGATCACGCCGCGCTGCTCGAGGCGGCGAACGCGCTGGTGCATCGCCGACGTCGATAGTCCGGTTTCCCGCGCGAGGTCGGCGTAGGACATGCGCCCGTCGGCGCCCAGCAAGGCCAGAATCCGAAGGTCCACATCACCCAGGGGCTCGTGAGCTTCACGCGGCTGGCGAGCGCTCGGATGGTCCACGCGGTGAGTCTGGCAGGTGGAGCCCGACAGGGGCGGCTTGGCCGATCCGCCGGGCCACGCCGGTCATCGGGACAGGTCACAGACCGATAACGGGTCTACGCCACACCCGTCCCAGAAGCCCCATGCTCGCTGGCCTTTGGCACCATGGAGGCGTGGCTGGCAAACATGCCCGTCCCGACTCGGGGCGAGGCGGAGCAGTGTGGCGCCTTGCTGGCGTCGTCGCCGGCATCGTGGCCCTCGCATCCGTTGCCATCGTCGGCGGGGTCGCGTTCGGGCTGTCGTCCCCGTGGACCGGATCGACAGCCGTCGCATCTATCGTGACTCCGTCCCCGACGGATGAGGACGTGCTCGACGCGGATGCCGACGTACAGGATGTGTCGACACCGATCGTCTTCGCTGCCGAGGCACTGCCAGCCGAACCTCAGCGCACCTACTCACCGGACATCAATGTCCTGCGGTGGAAGAAGGATCCGGCGATCATCTCCACGGTCTACCCCACCCGCGTCAAAGACCTCTACGGCGTAGGCACGGTGATCCGGATCGAGTTCGCCTACCCCGTGCCCGACGAGCAGAAGCGACTGCTCGAGGAGGCCGCCACCGTCACCGCGAGCAAGCCCTTCGGTATCGCGGCGTGGAGCTGGCCCAACGAGACCACCATGGCCTTCCGCCCCAAGGAGTTCTGGCCCGCCTACACCGACGTGAAGGTGGACTTCGACTGGAAGAAGAACAAGCTCGCGACGTACGACCCGCAGGTCAAGTTCCGCGTGGGTCGAGAGCTCGTCTTCTCCATGTCGGCCAACAAGCTCATCGGCAAGGTCAAGCGCGACGGCGTCACCATCCGTCGCGTCCCCGTATCCCTGGGCAAAGCGACGTGGGAGACCGCGTCGGGGGTCAAGACCATCCTCGAGCGCTACGAAATGAAGCGCATGGTCAATCCCGGCCCTCGTGAGCCCTACGACGTCAACGTCCCCTACGCGCTTCGGCTTACTCCCAGCGGCGAGTACCTCCACGCAGCACCCTGGAACCTCTACAACCTCGGCGTGGCGTCCACGTCGCATGGCTGCACCAACATGTCGATGGAAGACGCCATCTGGCTCTACGAGAACGCCTTCGAGGGGGATCCGGTCATCACGACGGATACGGGTGTCGACCTGGATTGGGACGAAGGCCCTGGCGCCATGTGGAACATCGACTGGGCCGATTGGACGAAGCGGAGCTTCTCGCTCGCCTGACGCCCCCGGTGGGTGAAGGTCCCGCCGGTGCGGCATGATCGATCCTCCCCATATTTGGGAGGCGTGCCATGGGGATCAGCCGGGAGCGTGAGCTCGCCACCGAACGTGCGGTGGTGGGTTCCCTCTATGACCGGCTCGATGAGGTCAGGCAGCGCACACGCGATGATTTGCGCCGAGCCCAGCACGACCAGACGGCAGGTACACCCGCGGCGCTGACCGAGCAGGACGCCTTCGTCAAGCTCTACACGGAGCGGCTACAGGCCCTCGAGGCCGCGGAAACCAGGCTGTGCTTCGGTCGGCTGGACCTCTCCGACGGGCAGTCCCGCTACATCGGCCGCCTCGGACTGGCCGACGATGATCAACGCCCTCTACTCACTGATTGGCGCGCCCCTGCGGCAGAGCCGTTCTATCAGGCGACCTCGGCCGATCCGCGCGGCGTGGTGCGCCGCCGGCACATCGTCACGTCAGGTCGGGAGGTCACCTCACTCGAGGACGATGTGCTCGACCTCGAGGCGCTCGCTGAGGGTGACGCGGGTGTGGTGGCTGAGGATGTGCAGGGCGGCGGTGTGCTCATGGCCGCGCTGGCGGCCCGCAGGACCGGGCGCATGCACGACATCGTGGCGACGATGCAGGCCGAGCAGGACGCGATCGTCCGGTCACCACTCGAAGGGATCCTCATCGTCGAGGGAGCGCCGGGCTGCGGCAAGACCGTCGTGGCCTTGCACAGGGCGGCGTACCTCCTCTACACGCACAGGGACCGCTTATCACGGAGCGGCGTGCTCATTGTCGGCCCCAACCGGATCTTCCTGCACTACATCGGCCAGGTGCTGCCGGCTCTGGGTGAGACGGCGGCGGTGCTGGCGACCACCGGCCAGCTCTATCCCGGCCTCGACGCCACTGCCTGGGAGCCCGCCGAGATCGCGGCGATCAAGGGCCGCGCGAGGATGGCCGATGTCATCCAGCGCGCGGTGCGCGCTCGCCAGCGAGTGCCAGATGGGTCGCGGCCACTCGACGTGGCGGGCACGACCATCACGCTGACACCGGAGATGGTGGTCTCAGCACGCGATCGTGCGCGGGCTTCCCGACGGCCGCACAACGTCGCGCGACGGACTTTTGCGCTGACCTTGCTCGATGCGCTCGCCCACCGACTCGCGGAGGCACGCAACATCGATGTCGAGGGTCACCGCGACGTCCTTATCGAGGACCTCAGGGACTCGCGCGATGTGCGTCGCGAGGTCAACCTCGCGTGGATGCCCATCACGCCCGAGCGTCTCCTGGCCGATCTCTACGCGGATCCGCAGCGGCTCGCTGATGCCGCGCCGTGGATGGGCACGGAGGAGCGTGCACTGCTGTCTCGCCCGCGCGATGCCGCGTGGACCCCGGCGGATGTGCCACTCCTCGACGAAGCAGCCGAGTTGCTCGGCGTCGAGGACGAGGCGGAACGCCAGGCTCAGGCGCGGGCGCAGGCCGAGCGCCGCGCCGAGCAGGACTACGCCGAGTCCGTGCTCGAGATGACCGGCACGCGCGGGGTCTCTGCGGAGCAGCTGCTGGATCGGTACTCCGGGCCCCGGGAGATCATCTCCGTCGCGGACCGCGCGGCCGAGGATCGTGAGTGGGTCTATGGGCACGTGGTCGTGGATGAGGCCCAGGAACTCTCACCGATGGCGTGGCGTCTCCTTGCGCGACGCTGCCCATCGCTGTCCATGACGGTGGTGGGTGATCTCGATCAGACCGCCTCGTCGGCCGGTGCCGATGACTGGGCGAGTGCCCTGCGCGACATCACGAAGTCGCGTCATCGCACAGAGCAGCGCTGGCGAGTAGAGCGGCTCACGGTCAACTACCGCACGCCGAGACCCTTCATGGATCTCGCACGCAATGTACTGCTCGCCTGCGGTCGCACACCCGCGCCGGTGGAGTCGATTCGCGACGGTGCGCCGCCCGTGATCGTGCAGACGCCCGTCCCCGGGGGTGTCGCCGACCTCGTGGGCGAGGTCGCGCGCGGAGAGGACGTGGGGCGGGTCGCCGTCATCGCGGCTCCCTCGCTCGTGTCGGACCTTGAGCTCCGTCTCCGCGAGGCGCTCGGCGATGACCTCGTCGGACACGGTGACGACCGGCTCGACGCCGTTGTCTCCGTGCTCACGGTGGGGCAGGCCAAGGGTCTGGAGTTCGACGACGTGATCGTGGTCGAACCGGATCTCATCGATGCGGAGGCCGCGCGACGGGGAACCGACCTCTACGTCGCCCTGACGCGCGCGACGAGGTCGCTGACGGTCGCCTACTCCGGGGACTACCCGGCGTGCCTGCCGGCTATGCCTTGAGAGCGTCTACCACGCACTGACCGGTGCTGACGATGGCCGAGAATCCATCTTCCTCCGGCAGGAACGTCGTCACGACACCGTCTTCGATGACCATGGCATAGCGCTTGGAACGCTTGCCCATGCCGGCCCGCGATGCATCGACGTCCATGCCGATGGCCTCGGTGAACTCGGCGTTGCCGTCGGAGACGAGCGTGATCTCCGGCCCGACGCCCTGCGAGGCACCCCACGCGGTCAGGACGAAGGGGTCATTGACCGCCAGGCAGACGATGCGATCGACGCCTGCGGAAGCGAGTTCGCTCGCGGTGTCGACGTAGGACGGTAGGTGGACCGCGGAGCAGGTAGGTGTGAAGGCCCCGGGTACCGCGAAGAGGACGACCCGGCCTGACCCCAGCAGTTCTGCACTCGAGACGGCGTCAGCCCCAGCTTCGGTGGCCACCCTCAGGGTCACGTCGGGGATGCGGTCGCCCACGTTGATGCTCACAATGCGCCTCCGGAGGGTCAGTGGCCGCCGCTGGCTGCGGGAGCCTTGCCTCGCAGCAGCACGATAGCCACCACGACACCGATGAGCGATACCGCGATCGTCGGCCACATGGCCACTCCGACGGAGGCATCGAAGACATCGGTGATGAGCTGGCGCGCATCACCGGGGATGAGGGACGCCACGTCGTCGAGCTTGATGCCGCCGGTGAGGACGCTGAGCACCTTGTCAATGGTGTCGGACGTGGCGCCGCTAATGCGCTCGATGATCTGATCGCGGGCATCGGTTTGGAAGACAGCCGTACCGACGGCCACGCCGAGGGATCCACCGATCATGGACGATGCCTTGAAGACACCCGAGACGACTCCCTCGCCAGCACTGCCCGGGTCCTCGACAGCTGTCGCGGCACAAGGAGTGATCTGAAGTCCGATGCCAATGCCGATGAGGACGAAGGGCACGATGAGTTGTGAGTAGTCACCCGAGAGGTCCAGGAGCAGGAACGCTGCGACAGCGAGGCACGCCATGCCCACGGCCGTGGGCCATGCCGGTCCGACGCGTCGGCCGAGCCACGTGCCCAGCGGGTTGATGAGCAGGATCGGAATCGTCGCCGGTAGCAACAGCAGGCCCGCGCGAAGTGGGTCGAAGCCCTCGACGACCTGCAGGTAGAGCGACATGAAGAAGATGACGCCGCCGAAGACGAAGTTGGCGATGAGATTGGCCAGCACGGCTCCGTCGAAACGGCGCTTGCGGAAGATCGACAGGACGATGATCGGGCTCTTGGCTCGCCGCTCGATGAGGACGAAGACCACGAAGAGCAGGAGCGAGCCGGCAATCATGCCGGTGAAGGCAAAGGTGGGCAGGGTGTCGAACTGCACGAGCGCCCAGGACAGCAGGAAGATGCCACCGACCAGGGTGATCACCCCGGGTACGTCGATGCGGCGCGCGGCGCCCTCCTCCCGGGTCTCGGGGGTCGCCCACCAGGTGATGAGCAGTGCGACGATGCCAATGGGCAGGTTGATCCAGAAGATCCATCGCCACTGCAGGCCCTCGACGATGACGCCGCCGACCAGGGGTCCCAGAGCCTGAGCACCCCAGCAGACCGCGATCCATGCTGCGATGGCCGTGTCGCGCTGCTTGCCCTCGAACAGCACCGCGATCATCGCCAGTGCCGTCGGCAGGATCGCCGCAGCACCAATGCCCTCGAGGACGCGGCCCAGGATGAGTACGGCGGGTGACGGCGCGAGCGCAGCCACGACGGAGCCGAGGAGCACGAATCCCGTTCCGATAGAGAAGAGCAGCCGACGACCGTAGATGTCGCCCACTCGACCGCCCACGATGATGAGCGCTCCGGCCAGGAAGTAGCCGTTGACGGCCCACTGGAGCGTGTCCATGGTCCCGCCGAGATCGCGGGCGATAGTGGGGAGGGCGATGGAGATGTCACTTGCCGTGACCCAGACGAGTGCGGTGATCAGGCAGAGGCCGACGAGGGACCACCAGCGCCGGTCGGTGCGGGGCAGTGGTGCCGAGTCGGTCCGGGGGGACGCGTGCGTCATGCGGGCACTGTAAGGCCCAGCAGGACGCCGGGCGTGGAGGCGGGGGTACGACGTACCCTCGTGGTGTGGCGCGACTGGTTGTGACGGCGATGGCACTGGCCATCCTCGGTGTCGTCGGCCTGCTCGTCTGGGGTGCTTGGCGCACGGACGACGGCAGTGCGATCGACGACCTGCCCACCGTGTCCGAGGTGGTGGCGGCCCAGGCGCATCGCCATGGGGTCGACCTCCCGGAGCTGACCGATGCTGACCGCGCCCGGCTCTCCGCGCCTCCGACAGCAGGCTCGAGTCTGTCGCCCTACGACCAGGTGCTGGGCCAATTGCTCGCCGTCCGCGACACCGCGGGGGTGGACGAGGCCGTTGCCATCCTCGGTGAAGTCGCGCTGCAAAGCGAGGTCGTCGCCGCCGAGTGTCCTCGCCTCTATGCCGCCGTGACCGAGGCGGGCGCCTCGTCCGTGCCGGTGGCCCGGATCTGCCCTGCGTGAGCGCAATGGGCCGCTGACTGGCACCATCGGGCCATGCGGCGCATGAAGGTGGTGATCATCGGGGCTGGCTTCGCTGGGCTCGACGCGGCGAAGCATCTCAGGCGCTGCCCCAAGATCGACGTCGTACTCGTGGATCGTCATCCGTACCAACTCTTCAGCCCACTGCTCTACCAGGTGGCGACCGGTGCGCTGCCCGAGGACGACATCGCCTACCCCGTGCGCGTCGCCATCCCGGGTGTCAGCTTCATCAGGGGCGACGTTGTTCGCATCGATCCCCAGGCTCACCGGATCCGGCTCTACGACGGCCAGGAGATCACCTACGACCAACTCATACTCGCGACCGGCAGCGTCGGGACGACGTTCGGCATCCCGGGTGTCGAGGAGCACGCGCTGCAGATGAAGTCGATCGCCGAGGCGCGGCACATCAAGTCGCGCCTGCTCAATACGTACGAAGACGTGCAGGAGGGACGCCTGCCGCGTGAGGCCCTGAGGGTCGTCGTGGTCGGTGGTGGCCCGACCGGTGTTGAAGTGAGCGGCGCAGTGGCTGAACTCCAGACGAGCATGGCGCGGGAGTATCCCGAGATCGCCGACAAGGCCACCGTGACCCTCGTCGAGGCGGGCCCACGACTGCTGCCCTCGTTCACCGAGGAGTCGAGCGCCCACGCCAAGGATGAACTCGAGCAGCTCGGCGTCACGGTCAAGGTCGACACCGCTGTCGACCGGATGTACGAGCGCGATGTCCACCTCAAGAACGGTGAGATCCTCCCCGCAGGCACGGTGGTCTGGGCGGCGGGCGTCGCTGCTCCCGAGCGCTGGTCCGAGCTCGGTGCGACGGGCCCGGCGCGACGGTTGATCGTCGATGAGTTCCTCCGGCTGCCCGGAGTGCCCGACGTGTGGGTTATCGGTGACACGGCGGCCTTCGTTCCCGAGGGTGCGACAGGTCCCCTGCCGATGGTGGCCCCGGTGGCGATGCAGATGGGGCGTCAGGCCGCTGGCAATATCGTCGCCCTCGCCACGGGCAAGCTCATGAAGCCCTTCACGTACTTCGACAAGGGGCAGATGGCCACGATCGGACGTCGCCGCGCCGTCGTCGAGACACCGCAGGGCCTGCGCCTGCATGGCACGCCCGCATGGCTGGCCTGGCTCGGCCTGCACATCGCCTACCTTGCCGGTGGCCGCAATCGCGTCAGTGTGCTCGCCGACTGGGCATGGAACTACCTGGCCTGGAGCTTCGGGCCGAGCCGAGCCATCATCGATTAGCCCGCGCACCGGGAGGTAGTGTCCGCCCACGTGAGGCCCACGTGAGGATGGCGGAGGCTTGGCGACACGTCGTACCCTCCCGGACGATCCCGCGCACGCGGTGGCGCAGCGAAGGATCTCGCTGGAAGACCGGCCCACTCACGTTCGTAGTGCTCATCCTCGGCCTGTGGCTCTTCGGCACGGGCGAAGCCATGCTCGTCGACGCGACCTTGGGCAATGCACCGTGGACCGTCTTCGCCCAGGGCATTTCGGTGCGTACGGGGATTGCTATCGGCCTCGCCACGTTCTTCACGAGCGTCGTGGTCCTGCTCATGTGGATCCCGCTGAGAGAGCGGCCGGGCCTGGGAACGCTGGCCAATGCCGTGGTCATTGCGCTGGCGCTGCAGGTCATGATCGGCGTTCTGCCCACGCCGGAGTCGATCGGCTGGCGACTTGCCCAAGTGCTCGGCGGCATCGCCCTCGTCGGCATCGGCAGCGGGCTGTATCTGACGACCAATCTTGGTCCGGGTCCGCGTGACGGGCTCATGACCGGCATCCATGAGCGCACCGGCATCGCGGTGACTCCGGTGCGCCTGACCATCGAGGTCGTGGTGCTCGCGGCCGGCTGGGTGCTCGGCGGCACCGTGGGCCTTGGCACGGTGCTCTTCGCGCTGCTCATCGGGCCGTCGGTGGGCTACGGCCTACGCCTGGTGGGCTGGCTCGCTGGCGCGCGGCAGGAGCTCCCGCCCGGGGACGTGCATCCGGAGCTGGAGGCGTGAGCACTAGTCTGCGTGGGTGAGCGACGTGACGAGCGAGTTGACCATTGCGCAGCATCTCTCGAGCCGGCTTGCTCAACATGGTGTGGATCGCGGCTTCGGGATCGTGGGTGACTACGCCCTGCGCCTCTTCGCCGACTTGGACGATATCGGCTTCCCGATGCTGGTGACGGCAGATGAGCAAGGAGCCGCATTCGCGGCCGACGCCTACGCGCGCCTCAAGGGGCTGGGGGTCGTCGGCGTCACCTACGGCGTGGGCGGGCTGAAGATCGCCAACGCGGTCGCGGGCGCCTGGGCCGAACAGGTCCCGCTGCTCGTCGTCTCCGGCGCCCCCGGCGTCAAAGAGCGCGTCGGCGACGTGCTGCTTCATCACAAGATTCGCAACTTCGACTCCCAGCTCGTTGTGTTCGAGGAGTTGACGTGCGCCCAGGCCCTGGTGGACAACCCGGCGACCGCTGCCGACGAGATCGATCGCGTCATCGCGCAGGTGCTCTCTCAGCAGCGCCCCGGCTATCTCGAGATTCCGCGCGATCTTGTCGATGTGCCTATTGCGCCACCGACGCATGCTCAGCTCCGATCACATCTGCCGACGGTCGACGACGACCGCCTGCGTGCCGCCGTGGCTGATGCCATGGACTGCCTGCGCGACTCGCCCACGCCAGTCATCCATGCGGGTGCGATGGTGTGGCGACGGGGTCTTGGTCCCGCGCTGACTGCAGCCGCGCAGCGGCTGCAGGTGCCGGTCGCCACGAGTTCGCTCGCCAAGGGTCTCTTCCCAGAACGGCACCCGCTCTCGCTCGGGGTCTACATGGGCGCGGTCTCCGAGCCCGACGTGGTTGAGCGCGTGGAGACCGCCAGCACTGTTGTGAGTTTCGGCGTGCTCAACACCGATCTCACGATGGGGGCCTTCACTGCACACCTTGATCCTCATCGGCATATCGACGCTCAGGACACCGAGGTCACGATTGGCCTGCGGACGTATCGCGACGTACCACTGTGGGCATTCCTGCCCGCCCTTGCCGAGGCTGCCCAGGGTGAGGGGATCGATCCGCTCGAGGAGCTTCATCATCGACCGGGATTCGATCCGCAGGCCGGTGCGCCGCTGAGCGTTGCACGGGTGATCGCGGCGGTGGACCGTTACCTCGATGACCGCCACGGCCTGCTGGTCGACCCCGGCGAGTGCCTCTTCGCCTCGGTGGACCTCGCGGCGCCGCGCTGGTGCCTATCGAGTGCTTACTACGCGACCATGGGTTACGCCGTGCCCGGTGCCCTTGGCGCCGGCATCGCCGAGCCATCGCTACGCCCGGTCGTGCTCGTCGGCGACGGCGCCTTTGCGATGACAGGTCTCGAGGCGGCAGCTGCGGCGTTCCATGGCGTGAAGCCCGTGATCCTCGTGCTGGACAACAATGGCTACGGCACGCAGCGTCCGATGAAGGATGGACCGTTCAACGACATCCCGCCACTGATGGCGGAGGCCCTGCCCGCGGTTTTCGGGACGGGACGCGGCTGGCTCGCGACGACCGAGGATGAGCTCGACACCGCCCTGTCTGCCGCGATGGCGGCTGACGAGTTGTGCATCATCCGCGCTGTCGTGCCCAAGGGTGATCGCAGCCCCGCGCTGCTGCGGCTGACGGACGCGCTCGGCAAGCGCGTCTAGGTCGCCTGCTGCGTGATCTCCACGATCACCCCGAGAGCCTCGCTTGCCCCGCCGGCGTAGATCCCCTTGAGCGGCGGCACGTCGGCATAGTCGCGCCCATGGGCGACGACGACGTGCGCGGGTCCGACCTCCCGGTCGTTGGTCGGGTCGACGGCGTGCCAGTCACCGTCCCAGTACTCCACCCATGCGTGACTCTCGCCGGCGACCGTCTCTCCGACGCGCTCCTCGAGCGAGTGGAGGTAGCCGCTCACGTAGCGCGACGGGATGTGTGCGGCCCGCAGCAGGGAGAGGGTGGCGTGGGTGAAGTCCTGGCAGACACCATGCCGTTCGGTCCACGCCTCCTGGGCAGTCGTATAGACCGACGTCACGCCCGGTGTGTAGGTGATCCGGTCGCGGACGGCACGCACGGCGATGTCGACCGCGTCACGCGGTGTCGACGTCGTGGTCATCGCCTGCACGATCCCGTTGCGCTGCGCATCGAGCGCCGCATCGTCGACGTAGCTGGTCGCGGAGAGGTACTCCGCCCACCGATCGGCGACGCTGTCCGAGGTGACGGTCTGCCAGTCGGCTCGCTTATCGATGCGTCGGTGTGCAGGGGTGTTGACGGTGCTCACCGACACCACCTCGAGGCGCTCATGGGGGTCGTGCACGTCGAAGGTCTCGACATGGGCTCCCCAGTAGTCGACGTAGGACTGGACCGCGGTGCTGGGTGTGACGTGGAGGGTATGCGAGAGCAGGACCTGGCCCCCTCGGTGCAGCGGCGTCATCCGGACCTCGTTGAAGCTCGCGTCGACCGGTCCGGCGTAGGTGTAACCGGTGCGGTGCGAGATGTGCAGTCGCCGCCCGGCCCCCGGCTCGGGTATCCCGCCCATCAGTGACTCCACACGATCGTGCCGGACTGGCGGAAGAACGCGGCGTCGGCGATATCCGATGCCGTCATGGCGGCCACACGTGCCTGCTCGGCGAGGCGGTCGACGTCCTCGGGGCTCGGTCGCACCGCGAACTCCAGTGAGGAGCGCAGCATCCCGACCTCACGCAGGAGTTCAGTGCCGCCACCGGCGCCGAGAGCCATGATCGACCTCACCGCATCCTCCGCCTCCACGGCACTGCGGCGCATTGACCGTGGAAAGTCCGGATCCAGAACGAGGAACTCGCGGACGCCGTCACCGTCAATCGCTGCCCGGCGCAGATAGGCCGAGTGGGCGGCCGCCGATCGAAGGGCGGCGACCGGGCCCGACTCTGGCCAGACGGCATCGTGCTGGACAGCGAGGAGACGGGCGGTCATGTCGATGCGCTCGAGCGAGCGACCGAGGACGAAGAAGTGGTACGCCTCGTCGCGGGGCATCGCCCAGGCGATCACTCCGTGGACAACGAGCAGGCGCTCCACGACCCGATGGAGCGCCACTCCGGGACTGTCGATACGGGCCAGACCCAGGCCTCGGACGACAGACAGGTGCGCCGCATTGAGCGCCTCGAAGACCTCGACGGAAAGGACGTCGCGCACGGCGAGTGCATTGGCCCTCGCCGAGGCGATCGCACCGGCCACCGTCGAAGGACGGCTCGGATCACCGAGCACCGTGGTGACCAGGGGTCCACCGTCCGCGTCCTCCACGAGCGAGAGCGCTTCGAGCAGCATCGCGCCCGCAGCCGCCTCGTCAACGGGCGACTCCTCGACGATCAATTGATGATGCTCGCCCACCATGCGTGCGGTGGCGTGAGCCCGTTCGAGGTACCTGCCGATCCAGAAGAAGGATTCGGCGATGCGGCTCAGCACGGCGCAGCCTGCTGCTGCTGGCGCTCTTGCTGCTGCAGGCGCTCATCGTGGGTCCGTGGTGCTTCGTGACGCGCAGGCAGGTCGGGCTCGACCGAGGCGCGGCGCCGCGCGCGCGGCTGTGGCCTCGAGACCGCGCCGGCCGTGTCAAGGACCCAGGTGTCCTTGGAGCCGCCGCCCTGGCTTGAGTTGACGACGAGACTGCCCTCGGGCAGGGCCACCCGGGTCAGCCCTCCCGGCAGCACGTAGATCTCGTCGCCATCGTTGACCGCGAAGGGACGTAGGTCCACGTGGCGCGCCTCCACCTTGCCGCCATCGACGACGGTGGGACAGGTCGAAAATGTCACGACAGGCTGGGCGATCCAGCCACGCGGGTGAGCCTCCACCGCTGCGCGCGTCTGCTCGATCTGCTCATCCGTCGCGCTCGGCCCCATGAGCAGGCCGTAGCCCCCGGAGGCATCACTGGGTTTCACGACCATCCGGTCGATGCGATCGAACACGTGCGCACGCTGCTCGTCATCCCCGAGGTCGTAGGTGTCGACGTTGGGCAGGATCGGCTCGGCACCGAGGTAGTAGCGGATGAGTTCGGGCACGTAAGGGTAGATGGCCTTGTCGTCGGCAACCCCGTTTCCCACCGCGTTGGCGATCGTGACATTGCCCGCACGGGCGGCATTGAGCACGCCCGGGACGCCCAGCACGCTGTCGGGGCGCAAATGCAACGGATCGAGATAGTCGTCGTCGATGCGTCGGTAGATGACATCGACCTGTCGAGGGCCGAGAGTGGTGCGCATCCACACGCGATCGTCTCGGCAGTAGAGGTCACGACCCTCCACGAGTTCGACACCCATGTTGCGGGCGAGGAACGCATGCTCGTAGTGCGCGGAATTGTGGACTCCGGGAGTGAGGACGACGATCACCGGATTGCTCACGGGCGCCGCCTTGGCCAGGGCCCGTTCCAGGCGCTCGGGGTACTCCGCGACGGGTCGGACGACATGTCCGGCGAAGACCTCGGGGATCACGTGGGCGAGCGTGCGCCTGTTCTGGAGGACATACGAGACCCCGGAGGGGTTGCGCAGGTTGTCCTCCAGGACGCGAAAGCGGCCGTCCTCATCGCGGATGAGATCGATGCCCGAGATGTGGATGCGCACGCCGTTTGCCGGTTGCATTCCCCATGCCTGCCGATGGAAGTGCGTCGAGGTGGTGACCAGGCGGCGCGGGACGATTCCTTCGGCGAGCACTTCGCCCGGTCCGTAGACGTCGGAGAGGAACATCTCGAGCGCCTCAATGCGCTGGATCACCCCCGCCTCGATGACGGCCCATTCCTCCGCCGTGAGGATCCGGGGGATGAGGTCCATCGGCAGCGGACGCTCGCGCTCGCCCAGGGTGAAGGTGATGCCATTGCGATCCAGGTAGGCATCGCGCAGCCGCGCTCGATCGTGCAGCTCATCCGCAGGTAGCCGCGAGAGGACCCGATGCAACTCGGCCTGGGCGGCCCGGGGGGCGTCGGCGACGTACATCTCGTCGTACGCCGCGACCCCCGTGACCGTGCTCATGCGGGCAGTCCTAGCAGGTCCGTGTTTCCCCCGTGTGTCATCCGAGGGAGACCGACGCGATCGCCGGCTCGACCAGGCTGCCGAGGTAGAGGCGCCGCTGATGCTCGCGCACGCCTGTCACGTAGTGGAAGCTCCGCCCCGAACCCTGGAGGTTGTGCACGACGGCCCCCTCGCCGTCGATGCCGACGACCCAGGTGATCCGCTGCGCGTCCGGCTGGAGGCGATCCGGCATCGCCCACACTGCGGACCGCAGGAAGCCGGGTCGGGGCAGCAGGGTGTCCAGAAGGGAGTTGCGTGCTGACGGCATGGCTATCCAGAAGACCCCGTCACTGCCGGTCGACATGTTGTCGGGAAGGCCGGGCAGGTTGTCGATGATGACGGACCGGCGCCCGGCCTCGGGCCCGGTGAGATCGAGTCGCGTCACCCGGTAGCCGCCCGTTTCGGCGACGAGCAGGAAACTCTCGTCCTCGGAGAGTGCCACGCCGTTGGCGAAGTCCAACCCGTCGAGCACGACGCTGACATTGCCGTCCGGATCTCGGCGCATGACGCGCCCGCTGCCGGTGTGCGAGAGGATGTCGCCCTTGAACTCATCGAGTCCATAGAACTGCGATGAGTCAGAGAAGTAGATGCTCCCGTCGCGGGCGATGGCGCAGTTGTTGGTGAAGCGCAGGGGCCGACCATCGACGGCGGTCACCAACTCCGTGATGTCGCCCGTCCCGGGATCGATGCGGAGTAGTCCCCGATGCGCGTCGCAGACGGCGAGCCAGCCCGCGGGATGCACCTCGATCCCCAGTGGTCGCCCACCCGTCTGCGCGATGCGCTCGACGGTGAGACCGTCGGGTGAGATCCGCAGGAGGTATCCCTCACGGGTGCCCGTGTAGATCTCCCCCGACTGCGCGACCGCCACGTCCTCGGCACCCGCACCCGGCAGGGGGATGATCTCGGGATGCTCGAGCGCCTCGTTGGGGCTGAACGGGCCACGTCGCCCGACATCCTTCGGGGGACGCCAACGGCGTGGACGAAGCGGGGTCTTGGACATGGGCCCATTGTCCCCCGCGCGAGGCCTCGGCGGGCCCAGTTGGCTGCGCGCGTGGGCTAGGCGGCCATGGTGAGTCGGGGCAGGGCCTGGATCGGTGCACGGGTGCCGGGAGTCCTGTCGACGATCCCCAGCAGGGAGTAGGGCCGCAGGCCGACACGGGCAAACCAGGTCCCGGTGAGTGTGACAGTGCGGGCGGGGGTGGCGCCGACGTGCAAAGTGTCAGCGGGGGTGGTGCTGATCACGGTTCCTCCTTAGGTGGTCCGATGGTGCGGTCTCGCGACCGTTGTAGGGCACAGAGATGGACCATCGATGACATCCAGAATCACCCGGGCTGGCGCGGGCGTGAGCACTGGTCCGCGCAGCCGTGAGCCGCATCACAGGACGCGCCGTACCGCGGTGGGTGCGCATGGCACGATGGGCGCGTGATCCAAAGTGAGGGCTCCGTCTGGGACCTCGTCCTCGTCCTCGCGGTGATCTTCCTGGCATCCCTCTTCATGGGCTGGCTGTCCGCCCGGATTCTCGACGTACGCCGGGGTCGGCTGCGATCACTCGCCGCGGGCGTCATCGGCTTCCTCGGGGGCGCCATCCTGCTGGCCGTCCAGGTTGACGGCAATGTGGAGCTCAACCTCGAGGATGATTCGGCTGACACGCTTCTGCTCTCGTTGGCCTGGCTCGGCTATGCGCTCATCGTGGCCCTCGTCGCCAGCCTCGTCATCGATGCGATGCTCCGGCCTCGCCGGGGGCGTCATCGTTTCCCGAGGCCGATCAGGGCGATCAAGGCCCGCATCGCGGTCACGCGCAGGCTCACTCAGATCGCTCGCATCGCTCGCCGCAATGGTCTCATCGGCAGACGCCTCGCATCA
>JBEAQC010000003.1:0-7018 GCA_041164085.1 Actinomycetota bacterium | reverse complement strand
AGGCAGCGGCAAAGCGCTCGACACCCGGAGAGCTCGAGTATCGCGATCACCCCTCCGTCACGGCGGCGGGCAAGGCCTATGGCGCGAAGTCCAAGACGATCACCAAACTGCGCAAAGCCGCCGAGCTGCTGGGGATCACGGTGAGTGTGGATAAGGACCGCATCCTCGCCCGACTCACAGCGACCGTCGCGACATGGGAAGAGGTGTACGGCCAGCAGGTCTCCGTTAACCCGGCATCGGCCGCGATGCCCTACGACGAGTACGCCTTCACGGACGCGAAGGGCCTCCTCGGCGCTCCGCGCTCCCTGGCGTCTGTGGTCGAGGAGATGGTGCCGTTCTACGCGGAGTACGTCGCTGCAGCCGATACCCCCGGTGTCTCGCCCGCGCAGATCCTCGAGATGCAGCAGACCCTTGCGTCCCCCGGCTCGCCCCTGGCGTGGCCGCGCAATCTCGGCACGCTCCCGCCCGGCACCTGCGACGCACCAGCCCTCCAGGATCGGGCGGTCTACGCCCCAGGCCAGATCCAGACGGCGTACGGCACAACTGCCCTCGCCCGCAAGGGTGTGCGCGGAGACGGCGCACGGCTGACGATCGTGTCCCTCGGCGGCGGCTACGACGCGGATGACATCGCCGCGGCGGCGGAGTGCTTCGGCTATGACCAGCCGCAAATCAACGTCGAGCGAGGCACCGGAGTGCCGCAGGCGTTCGTCAACGCCACGCTCGAGACGCACCTCGACCTCATCACGGCATCCTCAGTACTCAACCGCGCCGAGTCCATCACTCTGCTCGAAGTTGTGTCACCGGCGACCGGCTTCACCGATGCCTTCGCTCGTATCCTCGATGCCAAGATCGTCCCCGATGCCGTGTCCATGTCCTACGGCCTGTGCGAACCCCTCTTCGCCGATGAATTCGCGCCGTTGCTCACCCTCAACGAGGACCTGCTGCGCATGGCGGCGATCGTCGGCACGACTGTCGTGGTAGCCACGGGCGATTACGGCACCTCGATGTGCGGCGCCGACGTCGCAGAAGAACTCGGTGAGCCGACGCTGTGGTATCCGGCGACATCACCCTGGGTGACGGCCGTCGGTGGCACGCGCCTGGTGCTCCGGACAGACAACACGCGTCGCACGGAGCGAGTGTGGAATGACATGCCGTACGCCGGGGGTCTCGTGCCGGCACCGTCGGGAGCGGGTGGACCGAGCTCGAGTTTTCCGCGGCCCTGGTGGCAGGCCGGATCCACCCCGGTCGGTCCGCGCGTCGTCCCCGACGTGGCCGTGCTCGGCGCGCTCAAGCCAGGCTGGCCGATCGTCTACGGTGACGGCCTCTATTCCGTGGGCGGCACCAGTGGCGGTGCACCCTTTGTCGCGGCCAATCTCGCAGCCATGTCCGCGAAGCAGCGCGATCGGGGCTACCCGACGATCGGCTTCGCCAATGCGTGGCTTTATCAGGCAGCAGCGGCAAAGAAGCAGCCTTACTTCGACATCGACCGCGGTAACAACGGGGTCCAACTCGTCGGTTGCTGCGTTGCAACGACCGGATTCGACATGGCCAGTGGACTCGGAGCGCCGTCGATGGACCTTCTCTACTCCACGCTGCCGCGACCGGCCGGCTGATCAGCCGCGCAGGGCGTCGACTCTCGCATCGAGGTCGTCGAAGGTCGCATCGATGCGATCCCACAGCTGTGGATCCGAGTGCCCGTGCTGGCTGAGGAGTTCCTCGGCCAGGATGGATGAGGCGGTGTCGATGATGTCGGTGACCACGGCGGCCGCGTCAGCTGGATCAACGCGGTCGCCCGGGCGCTCCCAGAGTCCTCGGGTCTCGAGCGTGGCAGCGGACACCGCCGTGAGAGCGGTCGTGCGCTCCGCTAGGACTCGGGCGCGGGCCTGAGTGGAGTCCTCACCGCTTCGCACAATGCGCGCGTAATCGCGAAGTGCCGCCGTGGTGGCGTGCATCGCCCCGACCGCTGTCGCACCCGTGCGTCGCGGGCGCACCGAAGCGATGAGGAGGACCCACATTCCGGCGATCGTCGTCGCAAGGAGGCGGGCGATGATGTCGTACGTCTCACCGTCGCCGGTGAGGTGTTCGACGAGGAGGACGAATCCGGTGATGCCGATCACGGCAAGGGGATAGTTGGCGTTGAGGTAGGCGAGCGCAACCGCGCCGGTGACACCGGTGGCCACCGCGAGGATCGCGGCCTCGCCCGGGACGCCGCGCACGACGACGAGAACGACCGTGACCAGGATCAGTCCGACCATCGTGCCGGCGATCCGCATCGTCACGCGCGACACGGTGTTGGCCAGGTCGGGCTTCGCGATCCAGGCGACCGTCAGTGGCACCCAGTAGGCGTGGGATACGTCGACAATGACTGTCGCGAGTGTCGCTCCGCCGAAGGCGATCGCCAGCCGGATCGCATGCTCGGCGACGGGATCGGAGCGGTGCAGGTGCGCCCGCAAGCGCGGGATGATCGGAACGCGCACGTGGCGGGGCCGCTCGATGTCGGCACGCGAGCCGATGGGCCAGGGATCGTCGAGAGCGTCTACCGCCGCGCTGATCGCATCGACCATGTCGTTGGCGAGTATCGAAAGTCGATCACCGGGTGCTCGCCGTGCGATCTCGGTGAGTGCGTCCAGTGCTGAGCGTGCGCGACCGCGGCGGCGCTGTCCGGGCATGCCGAGGGGTGTGCTCACCTCATCGGCGATAGCGCGGCTCGTCTGGGCAAGACCGCGCGTGAGCTCATCGACGTACTCCGGGTCGATCATGCGCTCGGACAGCAGCGCCAGGAGAGTGAGGCGGGTCTGCTCGGCGCTCGCGAGCAGGCGGTTGGCCCAGTCCCGTGACGCGCCCGTGCATCCCTCATGATCGACCACGCTGCGTGCGCTCATCACCGCTGCGGCGACGGTTGGCGCGGCTAGTGCGAGTCCGCGTCGTGCCGCCGCATCCTGCAGTTCGCGATAGGCGTGGGCGATCCCTGAGCGGACTGCCCCGAGCCGGCGAGGCGGGGTCACCAGCAGGTTGACGGCGATCGTGATGAGGCCACCGAGCACGAAGTAGAGGGTGTCCATGATCGCGATGTCGACGACGATGGCTGCCCCCGCGTAGAACGCGAAGAGCACGAGGCTGAGTACACCGATCAATCCGCCTCGAGGTCCGAGCACTCCGGCGTAGCCGCACGCGAGTGCGAAGATCACGGCGACGGCGACGTGGACGGCGCCGATCTCGCTCACGAGGCCGCCGAGGAGGACGCCGAGACCCACCCACAGAGTCGCCCAGAGCATGGTGCGCAGTCGCACCGATCGGGCGTCGGCGGTGTCGGCGATCGAGACGAAGAGCAGTCCGATCGACACCGACAGGGCCGGGGTAAGTTGTCCGATCACGAGGCCGATGAGCAGCGTGAGGGTGATGAGCGTGCCCGTGCGCAGCCCGGCGATCCACTGGACGTTGGCCCGCTGAAGGCGCAGGCACGCACGGAGCGCCTCGTCAGCGACGCGCCCGCGGTCCACTCTTGGAGTATGCCGCGCAGTGCTAGCGTCCGGACTATCGCCACCGACCTGGTGGGCTCGTGTCTCGGGCACGACTATCGGAAGGGGCCCCATGGCTCGCTCACGCATCGCCACGCTGGCCACCGCCGCTGCGGCCGCGGCGCTTCTCACGCTCACCGCGTGCGGTGGAGGTGGCTCATCGTCTGAGAACTCCGCGATCATCGACGAGCTCATGATCGAGATTGGCGATCAGGACATGCCCACGGAGATCCAGGACTGCATCCGCGAGGGGCTGTCGGGCTACTCCACCGAAGAGCTCACCGCCCTGCGCGACGGCGAGACCGACGCCGATGTCCCGATGGAGTTGCAGGACAAGGTCATCACCATGATGACCGGCTGTGTCGGGGACCTGGACTAGCAACCCTCTGCGGGCCCGTCGGCGTCAGTCGTTGCGATGGGACCGCAGGGTATAGGTCAGGGGCAGACGCTCGGGTCGCTCGCGCAGCCTCCATTCGCCGTCGGCGTCCTCACGCATCTTGCCGGGCAGCGCCTCCCATGGGCAGCTGTCGTGCTCGACCAATAGGTCGAGTGTCATGCCGGTGTCGAGGAGCGCCATCGTCGTCTCGCCGAGCCCGTGGTTCCACGAGTGCGAGACGTCAGCACGGAAGGTCGTGTCGACGGGGAGGTAGCTTCCGTCGTGTTCATCGGTGACCGGTGTCGGAACCTCGAAGTAGGGATAGCCGGCGACGAGTTCATCGTCGATCGACTCGTCCATGGACCACAGCATGGGATGTCCCTCGCGGATGAAGACGAATCCACCCGGTGCGAGTAGGTCATGCACGACCTGGGCCCATCGCCGGACGTCGGGTAGCCAGCACAGGGCGCCGATGCCGGTGAAGACGAAGTCGAATCTCTTCCCGCCGAGAGCTTCGACGGCGGAATACACGTCGGACTGGACGAAGTCGACGTCAGCGCCGGTTGACTCCGCGAGCGCGCGCGCCACGGCCAGCGACTCGCTCGAGAAGTCCAGCCCTGTCATCTGTGCTCCCCGCCTCGCGAGGGAGATGGTGTCCGTACCGATGTGGCACTGCAGGTGAACGCCCTGCAGGCCCGTCACGTCACCGAGCAGCGGGATATCGAAGGCCACCACATCGCTGAGGTACGTCGGATCCGCGTGGAAGCGATCCACCCGATACCCCTCGGCTCGGGCATGGGCCGGCGCTCGCTCGTCCCAGGCGGCCAGGTTGTCTCGGTAGTAGCGCGAGTCGATGACACCCGAGGGTGAGGCCGATGACTTCTTCGCCGCCATGTCGTCAGCCTAGGGGAGTGGGGCTCGCGGACTGTCACGCTGGACATCGCGTCCGGCACGCGGGAGGCTCCACGGGTGAGTGATGCGGACTCCGGGCCTGATCACGCGGATGACACCCCCATCGAGGCGGCGCGAGCGGGTGGCTGGAAGTCCTGGCTGCCCAAGGTCATCCTCACGGTCCTCGGCATTGCGCTGGCCTACTTCATCTTCGCCTACATGGCGAGCAACTTCGGGGGCTTCGAGAAGGGTGTTCAGGCGGCATTCTCGATGCCGCTCGGCTGGACCCTGGCTGCTATCGGAGCAGCGCTCATCGCGATCGGGGTCTATCCGCTGACGGCCATGGCCGCGATCCCCCGGCTGGGCTACGAGCCGGCTTTCGTCGATCGCCAGGGCGGCTTCGCCATCTCCACGACGATCCCCTTCGGAGGCGGACCCATCGCGGTAGCGACCCAGTACGCCATCCTGGCTCGCTACAAGGTCGAGCAGAAGCTGGCCGCCGCTGCCGTCGCAGCGGATGCGATCTGGACGTACCTCATGACGTTCGGGGCACCCGGTGTGGCGCTGATCCTCCTGTGGATCGTCGAGCGGCGGACCCTCACCGGCAATGAGTGCGGTGCCATTCCCTGCGAGACGATCGACATCATCATCATCATCGCGGGTGTCGTCTGCCTGGTGTCTATGGCGGGCATCGCATTCGTGCTGCGCAGCCGCACCAATGCCCAGCGCGTTGGCGATTTCGCCCAGGGGGCCCTGGGCCGGGTTTTCCGGCTCGTCAAGCGGACACCTCCCAACGTCGTCGAGAGCGTGGTGGGGTTCAACGACACCGCTGCGGAGATGGTGGGCAAGCGCTGGCTGCCGATCACCATCACCAACGTGCTGGCGCAGCTCACGCCGATGTTCGTTGTCCTCGCTGCCCTGCGAGGCGTCGGCGCCGATGCGGTCACGGTGCTCGAGGTCTTTGCCGCCTTCTCCGTGGCGTTGCTGTTGACCACGGTGCCGCTTGCACCGGGAGGAGCGGGGACAGTCGACGCGGCTCTCATCGGGATGCTGGTCGCCTTCGGAGCGAGTTTTGAGCAGGCGGTGGCCGCCGACGTCATCTGGCGGGCGTTCTGCTTCCTACCGCAGATGGTGCTGGGCTGGCTCTCGGTGGCCTTCTTCGCGATCCGCCAGCGGCTGGCGCGTCGCAGGGCGGCTGCTGCCGCCTAGTGGTGCGCGGCGTCTGATGCGGCCATCTCTCGATCCAGGCCGCGCCCGAAGATCATCAGTGACACGACGGTCCACACGGCGTAGGCGATGAGCATGGGGACGTAGATCACGTAGTTCTGTGACAGGAACGCGAAGATCAGGTACACCAGCCCGACGAGGACCCAGCCGGTGATGATCGCTGACACCAGATGCGACTTGGCCACCTCATGCGATCCCATGTTTCCTCCTCGATAGCGCTCATTGCGCTTCGGTGAGCCTAGTCGGGTTCCCGCTCAGCAGGCATCCGGGCGGTGTTGCGCCCTACCTTCGGGGGATGCGCTCTGTACTCGTCGCGGCCCTGGCCGCACCCCTGCTGCTCGTGGCCTGCTCGGGCGACCCCGTCGCCGCCCCGTCGCCGGAAACGGTGGAATCCTCTGCGGCTTCGGACCAGCCGGCGCCCGACGCACCCGACGTTGCAGCCCCCGCGGACCCCGGCACACCGATCCGACCGTCGGCTGAGGGCATGGCAACCGACCGACTCGCGGACGCCGTGCTCGAGCAGCTCAAGATCGATTCGCCCGACACCTTCACTGATCAACTCATCACCATCGCGTTGAGCCCGCTCATGCGCCAATTCGCATCGACCGCGGATGTCACCACGCGCGTGGATTCCCAAGGTCCTAAGGTCAAGCTCACCCTCGCCGGGGCAGAAAGCACCTGTGTCATCACCGTGACGGACGAGCCGCGTGCCCGCGGCGTCGTCTGCAAGTCCGCCTAGGCATCCATGCCGTAGCGGTGGACGAGCACCGCGGTGACCGCCTCAGCCAGGCGCCTTCCCTCGAGCGGCGTCCCGCCATCGAGCACCTGACCCATGAGCAGCAGCGGCACGATCTCCCCGGTCTCCCCGTGCTCGGGAGGCGCATAGTCGGGCACGTCGAGCAGCGACAGTCCGCAGCGCTCGTAGAAAGCGATCCTGCGCCGGTCATTGTGGGCGTGCTCGCCGATCGGAGCCTCGACATCGAGCAGCATCACGCTCGCGCCGACC
>JBEAQC010000002.1:0-12539 GCA_041164085.1 Actinomycetota bacterium | reverse complement strand
CAGAACTCCCGGGTGCGCGCCCTGCGCACGACGTCGAAGCGGGTGAGGTTGCCGCAGTGACCGCAGCGCCACCGGTGGCGCTCGTCAGGGATCGTGAGGGCCATGCGCCAACCCTAAACTCCGCGGGCCAGCGCAGCACCCCCACTTGCGTGTCGGTCGGCGCCACTGTCGTACCCCGCGCCTAGCGTCGCCTGCATGTCGGGCCTCGTCGTCGAGCAGCAGCTCTCCCTCGACGATCTGGGCACGCCCCTGAGCGAGGTGACCTTCGTCGTCGTGGACCTCGAGACCACGGGCGGCAAGCCCGTCGATGCCGGCATCACCGAGATCGGCGCGGTCAAGGTCCGCGGCGGCGAGGTGATCGGGGAGTTCCAGACCCTGGTCGACCCCGGCACCTCGATCCCGCCCTTCATTGCCGCGCTCACGGGCATTACCGATCGCATGCTCATCGGCGCGCCCTCGGTGGCGGCGGCGACCGCCAGCTTCTGGGAGTTCGCGACCGGAGCCGTGCTCGTCGCCCACAACGCGCCGTACGACATGTCCTTCCTGCGCGGCGCCTGCGAGCGCGCTGATCTGCCCTGGCCGGGCCCGCGCGTCGTCGACACGGCCCGCATCGCACGGCGTGCCCTCACACGCGACGAGGTGCGCAATTGCAAGCTCGAGACACTCGCCCGGCACTTCCGGTCCGACACTCCCCCATGTCACCGCGCGCTCGATGACGCCCGCGCCACCGTCTCCGTGCTGCATGGACTCATGGAGCGCATGGGCCCGCTCGGCGTGCACTGCCTCGAAGACCTCCTCGCCTTCGGCGGCCGCACCACCAAGCAGCAGCGCGAGAAGCGCCACCTCGGCGCCGACCTCCCGGAGGCCCCCGGGGTCTACATCTTCCGAGACGCCCAGGGCCATGCGCTCTACGTCGGCACCTCGCGCAACCTGCGCGCACGTGTGCGCAACTACTTCACGGCATCCGAGCAGCGCCGGCGCATGTCCGAGATGGTCGGCCTTGCCCAGCGCGTCGACCCGATCGTGTGCGCCACCGATCTTGAGGCGCGTGTACGCGAGTTGCGACTCATCGCCGAGCACCGCCCGCCGTACAACCGGCGTTCACGCAATCCCGAGCGCCAGGTGTGGCTCGCCCTCACCCGCGAGCCCCACCCGCGCCTGGTCACGGTGAGCGCCGTCCGCGACAGTCACCTCGCCGCGATCGGCCCGTTCGGCGGTCGTGGCGCGGCCACCCTCGCCGCCGAGGCCCTCCAGGAAGCCCTGCCCCTGCGCACCTGCACCGACCGCCTGCCGCGCGGACCCAAGCGCGCGGCCGGGTGCGTGCGCGGCCAACTCGGACAGTGCGCGGCGCCGTGCGCCACGTCCGGCGACCCACGGGAGTACGCCGAAGTCGCGGATCGTGCGCTCGCCGCGATGACGGGCGACGCTCGCGAGGTGATCGATGCGCTCAGCGACCGCATGGCCGCCTACGCCATCGACGGTCGCTTCGAGCAGGCACGATCGTGGCGCGACCGTCTCGAGGCCTACCTACGCGCCGGAGTGCGGAGTCATCGACTGACCGCTCTGGCCGGCACGGAGGAGATCGTGGCGGCCGACCTCGTCGACGGCGGCTGGCAGATTCACGTCATCCGCCACGGTCGACTCGCCGCGGCCGGCATCGCACCTCGCGGTGCCGATCCACGCCCGGTCGTCGACACCCTGACGCTCACCGCGGAGCACGTCGAGCCGGGTTCGGCGCTCACTGAGGAGTCCGAGATTCTGTGGACCTGGCTCACCAACGGCACGACCCGGCTGGTGCGGGCATCGGCATCGCTGTCGTCGCCGATTCACGTGGGCGGCGCACACGCACTCGCACTGCGCGAAGCCCGAGAGTCTGCGCAGACCGCGCGCTACACCTCGGACAGGCGGAGTCTGCGTCCCTCCGCGTGAGTCACGGCCCTCGACCTCAGGGGGCTGGGCACGCAGACTCGCAGGTGCATCTGCCAGCGTCCCCACCGCCGCTAACGCACCGCGACCTGTGGGTGGGAAGTGGCTCTAGAGGGCGCAACCCACCCGAAGTTCGCGGCAATCCCGCAACGACTCAGCCGCGCAGGGCCTGGGACGTGTCCGCCCAACGACGCAGCAGATCACCGGCAGCACCGGACTCCACCGCCGCGCGCGCGTCCACGAGGTGCGCCTTCACTCGATCACGCAGCGATCCCTGCACGTACTCCCCGTCAGCGGCCGCGACGGCAGCCGAGTACGCCGCCAGTGCTGCGGCCGCGTTGGCGATGACGACCGCGCGCACCGCCTCGATGTCCGAGGGCAGTTCCACATCCGGGTGCATGCGCGGCATGCCGAAGGCGGCGCGGCACACCTCCGCATTGGTCGCCGCATCTCCCCCGGCGAGCGCACCCTCGGGGATGCCGCCCATGCCGAGATCGGCAGCCTCAAGGCGCTCCAGCGTCACGCCACCACGCGTGGTGTCCCACACCTGTGTGCCGCCGTACGGCGAGATCTCATCCCAGCCGTTGTCACCGCGCACGACAAGAACGCGATCACCACGATCGGCAAACACCTGTGCCATGACCGGAGCCATGCGCGCATCCGAGCAACCAATGAGATCCGCACCGGGTCGTGCCGGGTTGGTCAGCGGGCCGAGGATGTTGAAGATCGTCGGGACGCCGAGCTCACGGCGGATAGGCGCGGCGTGCCTCATCGCCGGATGCAGCACCTGGGCAAAGGCAAACGCGATGCCGAGCTCGCGCGCGCAGGATGCGATCGCGTCCGGCCCGAGGTCGATCGCGACACCGAGCTCCTCGAGCACATCAGCGGTGCCGCACTTCGACGAGGCCGCACGATTGCCGTGCTTGACGATCGTCGCCCCGCAGGACGCCGCGACGATCGCGGCCATCGTGGAGAAGTTGACCGAGCCCGACGAGTCACCGCCGGTACCGACGACATCGAGCAGGATCCCCGGCACGTCGACCCGCAGTGCCACCGCCCGCATCGCTTCGGCCGCGCCCGCGACCTCATCGGCCGTGGCCCCCTTGGCCTGCAGCGCCAGCAGGAAGGCTTTGACGTCCTCAGGGTCGGCCTGGCCGGACATCACCTGTTCGACCGCCCACCGCGCCACGTCGGCGTCGAGGTCCTCACCGGCGTCGAGTCGGCCGAGCACCGTCCCCCAGGTAGGCGCCGCGCGACCGGTCATCGCTCGCCCCGGGAAGGTGGGAACTCGGGTGCGCGCCGAACTTCGGGACAAAAGTGGAGCTGGACGCGCGAAACGTCCCGAAGTTCAGCGGGAGCCACAGGAGAAAACCTATGTATATCGGGCATAGCGCCCATATCGCCTAGCGGACCGGGATGCCGGCGAGTCGCTGGCGCAGCAGCGCAGCGGCCGTGTCAGCCAGCACCATGGGGTCCAGGGGCCGCGGCACGACCCCGTCAGCGCGGGACCAGGTGGCCAGCCAGGCGTCCTGAGGGCGGCCGGTGAGCACGAGGATCGGGGGGCAGGAGTAGATCTCGTCCTTGAGCTGGCGGCACACGCCCATCCCGCCGGCAGGGACGGCCTCCCCGTCAAGGATGGCCAGGTCGACGCCACCCGCGTCCATATGGGTCAGGACGGCCGGGAGAGTCGCGGATTCGAGGTAGGTCAGGGCGGGGAGTTCCGGGGCCGGACGGCGGCCCAGGGCCCGCATGACCTCGGCCCGGGCAGCCCGGTCGTCGCTGTAGACCAAGACGGTGAGGGTCGCGGCCGGGGCATCGGCGTGGGCGGAATTCACGGCCTCAGGCTACCCGGCCCAGGACATGTCGGGGGGTCTGCACCCCCCTCACGGCTCCCCATGGCAGAGTGGGCTCCGTGGCGACTGCAACACCTCCGGTGTCTCAGGCATTTGCCCACACGCCTGCCAACCGCCCCAACCCGGTGGCGATCGGCACGATCGTGTGGCTGTCCAGCGAGCTCATGTTCTTCGCTGGCCTCTTCGCGATGTATTTCACGCTGCGAGCGGTCAACCCCGACCTGTGGGCCGAGGAGACGCAGCTGCTCAACATCCCCTTCGCGAGCGTCAACACCACAATCCTGGTGCTGTCGTCCGTCACGTGCCAGTTAGGTGTCTTTGCCGCTGAGCGCGGTGACGTCAAGGGATTGCGTCGCTGGTTCATCATCACCTTCCTCATGGGCTCGATCTTCATCGCCGGCCAGGTCACGGAGTACGCCGAACTCGTGCACGAGGGACTGACGCTGTCGAGCAACGCCTACGGCTCGGCGTTCTACCTGACAACGGGCTTCCACGGCCTGCACGTCACTGGCGGACTGATCGCATTCCTGCTCGTCCTGGCCACGACGTACGTCGTCAAGCGGTTCACCCACGACCAGGCCACGCGCGCGATCGTCGTGTCGTACTACTGGCACTTCGTCGACGTCGTCTGGATCGCACTGTTCTTCATGATCTACATCCTCAGGTAAGCACGACACCGCGCGGGACGACCGCGAGGTGCGATCACACGGAAGGGACTGGCGTGAAGGGACTGGTGGCCCGTCGGCGCAATCCGATCGTGGCCTCGATGCTGTTGCTCGTGGCGCTGGTCGGCGTCGGCGGTGTGTACGCCGTCGCTTCGACAGCCGCACCGGCCGAAGCAGTGGCGACGAGCGATCAGACCGCGATCGACGAGGGCAAGCGCCTGTATCTCGAGGGCTGCTCCTCCTGCCACGGTCTCGACTCGCAGGGCACCAGCAACGGGCCGACCCTCATCGGGGTAGGCGCCGCGGCCGTTCACTTCCAGGTCTCCACCGGTCGCATGCCGATGGCCGGGCCCGGCGCTCAGGCACCCGCCAAGCCGGTCGACTACACCGAGAATGAGATCGCGCAGATGGCGGCGTACATCGCCTCTCTCGGCCCCGGACCGGCAATCCCCACCGCGGAACAGCTCGACTACTCCAATGCCGACGTCGCCGAGGGCGGTGTGCTCTTCCGCATCAACTGCGCGCAGTGCCACCAGGCCGCCGGCGGCGGCGGCGCGCTCACCGACGGCAAGCACGCCCCGAGCCTCATGACCGCCACCCCCCAGGAGATCTACGAGGCCATGCTCACCGGCCCGCAGAACATGCCCGTCTTCGGTGACGGCACCCTGCAGGTCGAGGACAAGCAGGCGATCATCGCTTACATCATGGATCTGCAGGAGGCGCCCAGCCCCGGTGGCATGGCACTGGGCCGCATCGGCCCCGTCGCCGAGGGGCTCTTCCTCTGGGCCGGTGTCATGGCCGCCTTCGTCGGCCTGGCCGTCTGGATCGGGATCAGAGCACGATGAGCGACGTGACGACGCGCGACAGCGCGAACACCCCCGACCACGGGCATGGCCACGGAGACGTCCCCGCCGACGACCTGGCACGCCCGCTCTACCGCGGCCCCGGAGGCCTTCCCGCCGCCGACATGCCCCACCGCCCGCGTCGCAGCGACACCGACCCCAAGGCCGCACGTCGCGCTGAGCGTCAGGTGGCCGGGCTCTTCCTCCTGTCGATGCTCATGGTCGTCCTCTTCATCGTGGCCTACGTCGCGATCGATCCCTTCACCGATATCTACGTGCCGCTGTTCGGCGAGATCGGCTTCCAGAACTTCGCCCTCGGCCTGACCTTCGGGCTCGGTGTCTTCTGCATCGGTGCCGGAGCGATCCAGTGGGCCAAGAAGCTCATGCCGGATGTCGAGGTCGTGCAGGAGAGGCACTCGCTTGCCTCCACTCCCCGCGAGGACGTCGAAGCAGCCGAGCAGTACGAGCGCGGCAAGGAGGAGTCAGGCTTCGCGCAGTACAAGCTGATCCGCCGCACGCTGATCGCCGCCCTCGCCCTCTTCCCCATTCCGCTCGTCGTCATGCTGCGCGACCTGTGGAGTCCCAAGAACGGCGGCTTCGGCCCGGAGAGCCCCGTGGAGTTGCTCAGCACCACAGCGTGGGTCGAGGGTATGCCGATCGTCACAGACGGCACCTACGTCAAGATCCGTCCCGAGGACGTCCCCGTCGGCGGCCTCGTCTCGGCCCTGCCCGAAAACATCATGGAAATCCAGGAAGAGGAGCACAGCCTCAACGCGCGCGCCAAGGCCGCGATCATCCTGGTCCGCATGGAGCCGGACGAGATCCGGGCTCAGCAGGGCGATGGCTGGGACTACCAGGGGATCCTGGCCTACTCCAAGATCTGCACCCACGTGGGCTGCCCCATCGCCCTCTACGAGCACCGCACACACCATCTGCTGTGCCCCTGCCACCAGTCGACCTTCGACCTAGCGGACGCGGGGAACGTCATTTTTGGGCCTGCGGCTCGGCGCATGCCCCAGTTGCCGATCGGCGTGAATGAGGAAGGATTCCTCGTGGCAACTGCACCCTTCGCAGAGCCCGTGGGGCCGAGTTTCTGGGAGCGTGGATGAGCACGACAGAGAAGGTTGGCGAGCAGGTCGCGACGTACGTCGACGACCGCGTCGGATCCAATAGATTCCTCGGCCGCAACCTCAAGAAGGTCTTCCCGGACCACTGGTCCTTCATGCTGGGCGAGATCGCGCTCTACAGCTTCATCATCGTCCTGCTCACCGGCGTCTTCCTCACGTTCTTCTACAAGCCGAGCATGGTCGAGGTCGTCTACAACGGCTCTTACGTCCCGCTCAAGGGCATCTACATGACGGAGGCCTACGCCTCCACTCTCGACATCTCTTTCGACGTGCGTGGTGGCCTACTCATCCGCCAGATGCACCACTGGGCGGCGCTGCTCTTCATCGCGGCGATGGCGGTCCACATGTTCCGCGTGTTCTTCACCGGAGCCTTCCGCAAGCCCCGTGAGTTCAACTGGATCATCGGCATCGCGCTCATCACTCTCGGCCTCGGCGCCGGCTTCTCCGGCTACTCCCTCCCCGACGACCTGCTGTCCGGCACCGGCTTGCAGATCGCGCGAGGCATCGTCCAGGCGATCCCCATCGTCGGAACGTGGGGCGCGTTCCTGCTCTTCGACGGCGAGTTCCCTGGCACGGAGTTCATCTCCCGCCTGTACGCCGTGCACATCCTGCTCATCCCCGGCTTGATCCTTGCGCTCATCACGGTCCACCTCATGATGGTGTGGACCCAGAAGCACACCCAGTTCCCCGGGCCTGGCCGCACCAACGACAACGTCGTGGGCTACCCCCTCATGCCGATCTACATGGCCAAGGCCGGCGGCTTCTTCTTCGTCGTCTTCGGCGTCACGGCTCTCATCAGCGGCCTGGTGACGATCAACCCGATCTGGATCTTCGGTCCCTACACCCCGGATCAAGTGGGCGCCGGCTCGCAGCCGGACTGGTACATCGGCTGGCTCGACGGTGCCCTGCGAATCTTCCCCAACATCGAGAGCGTGATCTTCGGCTACACCATCTCGTGGAACATCTTCATACCGGCGGTCATCCTGCCGGGCATCGTCTTCACCGTGGCCGCCCTGTATCCCTTCCTCGAGGCGTGGGTGACCGGCGACAAGCGCGACCAAAACCTTCTCGACCGTCCGCGCAACGCGCCGACCCGCACCGGCATCGGCGTCATGGCGATCACGTTTTACTTCCTGCTCTTCATCGGTGGCGGCAACGACGTCATCGCGATCACCTTCGACCTGTCGATCAACGCGATCATCTGGTTCCTGCGGATCTCCGTGATCGTGCTGCCCCCGATCGCATTCCTCATCACGCGCCGGATCTGCATCGGTCTGCAGCGCAAGGACCGCGAGAAGTTGCTCCACGGCTACGAGTCCGGACGCATCCTGCGCCTGCCCCACGGCGAGTTCATCGAGGTCCACGAGCCGCTGAACCTCAAGGAGCGCACGGTGCTCGAGTCGGCCATCGAGGCCTACCGCGCTCCCCTGCCCGCACCCGAGCGCGTGGATGCCAACGGCGTGAAGAACAAGCGGTACCGCATCGACATGCTCCGCCACAAGCTGTCGCACTGGTTCTACGCCGACGACATCGTGCCGCCCACCCGCGCCGAGATCGAGGCCGGCCAGGCGCATGTCGCCCACGACGCGGCCCTCGAGGCCCCGCTCCACGAGGCCGACGAGAAGGACACCGTCATGGTTCCCTTCCACGGCGGCATCCTCCACACCGAGGGCGAGCCCGCCACCAACCGCGAGCAGCTCGAGGAGCGCGGCGGCAACCTCTAGCAGCCCCCCGCTCTCCGAAGTGCCCCGGCCACCCCATGGTGCCGGGGCACTTCGCTTGCTGGGGAGGCGTCCAGCTCGAAGCCCGGGCAATGCAGGCGACACAATGTCGCGAATCCGGACGAGGGAGCGCGGCCTCGCGTCGCCGGCCACCAAGGCTGCCCAACGGCGAGCCGCACCGCGGTCCCCACGGAGCATCCGCGCTGGGGCACAGGGGCTGGTGCTGGGCCCAGCGCCACGGCCCGGTGGTGGCTCGGACCCCTGGGGGCCGTGGCGGATCCCCTCGACGTCGGCGGGGCGCCACGGACCCATCTCCCGCGTCAGGCGGCCGGGGTGATGACGATGCCGACCTGGCCCGCAGCACCGGGCTTGCTGGCCGCCCGGCGGCTGCGCCACATGAGCAGCTTCCCCAGCAGACCGTAACGGGACTCGACCAGGCGAGCCGTCTGCGCCGTCTGGGCGTCATCTTGCAGCGTCGCCACACCCTCGACCTGCGCGCCCTTAAGACGACCGCGCGCATCGCAGGGAGCAACCAGGACCCGAGAGCCGTTGCGCAGGCGCTTGGCCTTGCCTGAGTCGCTTTGCGTGATCACACGAAGGGTGTCCCCGTCACGCACCAGCCAGACCGGCGTAGCGACCGGCGTACCGTCCTTGCGGAAGGTCGTCAGCGAGATGTACTTCGCCTGGCCGAGGAGATTCAGGCTGGTCATCACACCTCAGGTGACGTCATGTGGCCGCCCGTCGCGGACTTCTTCAGCCAGTCATCCCAGGAGATGTTCCACACCGTGATGCCGTTGCCCGGGTTCTGCTTCAGCGGGGTCCCGGTGATCTCGATGGGGTCGCCGATGTTGGTGACGCTGAACAGCCACCCGGCATTGTCCAGGCTCATCGATGTGCAGCCGTGGCTGATGCGACGGTTGCCCCAGGCTCCGGCCGCCCACGGAGAGGCGTGGAGGAACTCCCCGTGCCAGGTCAGGCGCATCGCATAGTCGACCTTGACCCGGTAGTGGTCCGGATCATCCTCGGAGACACCGGCCGTGGCGTTGTCCATGATCCGGGTGCGCTCCTTGGTCATGATCAGCTTGGTGCCCGAGAGGGTCTCGTAGCCGTCCATGCCCATCGTGACCGGGATCGTGCGCTCCTTCTTGCCGTTGATGAAGACCTTCATCATGAGCGTCTGCGCGTCCGCCTCCATGACGACCGAGTCCGTGGTGCGGTACAGGGTCCGCGAGTTGCTCTCACCCCACAGCCCCGGCGAGGCCTCGACGCCGCGCAGGTCCAGATCGAGCTCGATGTCGATGTTGCCCGGCCAGTAGTTCTTCGGCCGGTAGATCGCCTGCGTGGGACCGGTCCAGTACCACGCACCCTCGACCGGGGTCGGCGTGCGCACGATCATCGCCTCTTCGACCGCGGCCCGGTCCTTGACCGCCTCGTCGAAATTCACGGTGAGCGGCATGCCGACGCCGAACTCCGAGCCGGCCTCCATCGACGGGGTGGCGGTGAGGAAGCCGTCGGGGTCGACCGTGCGGATCTTCTCCTCCAGCGTGGTCGTCTGGCCGCGCGGGTCCACGGCGGTGGCGCTGATGCTGTACGTCGAGTCGAAGTCCAGATAGGCGCGGGTCGAGGTCCAGGTGCGACCGTCGTTGGAGAACTCCCCCTTGATGACCCTGCTGGGCCCCTGCGTGACCTCGACGTCCGTGAGTCGGCCGTGGTCGACATGCACGACGATGGGTCGATCGATCGGGGCGTTCTTGGTGATGGCCTCCACGAGCCCGATCTGAGCGATCGAGGCGTCAGGCAGGTCGGCTGCGGTCAACTCCAGGGTGGGCTGGCAGGCCGTCACAACGAGGACGGCGGCAGCAGCCACAGGGGCGATGAGCAACCGGCGCATACACACGAGGATAACCCGGGCGGAGGGACGTAGCGGCTCGGCACAGCCGGCCTTCGTCGAGCGAGTCGGCATGGCCGCCGCGATGGGGGTGGTTCAGCGCGCGAAGGCGCCGCGGTAGTACTCGAACACCCAGCCGATGACCGCCACGAGCAGGACCATGACGCCCAGCACGGCCAACCACACGGCGAAGATGAAGCCCAGGGCGATCATCATGGCTGCGAAGGCCACCGGGAGGGGCCACCAGCTGTGTGGGCTGTAGAAGCCGTACTCCGGGTCTGCCTCGTCGATATCCGCGTTGGCGCGGTCCTCGGGGAGGCCGTCGAGCCGCTTGTTCGTATACAGGACATAAAAGGCGACGAGGAAGGCAAGGCCGCCGGTCATGACCAGGGCGGTCGTGCCGATCTCGTCGCGGCTCAGGTAGAAGTACACCCCGCCCACGAAGAGGAAGAAGATCGCCCCGAGGCCGAAGGACCAGCCGCCAATCTTCACGAGGGGCTCCCCGTCGTGACCTGGCCCGCGGGGGCCGGCTGGTGCTCGGCGAGCTCGGGGTGGTGCAGGTCGAAGGCCGGACGCTCGGAGCGGATGCGCGGCAGCGAGGTGAAGTTGTGGCGGGGCGGCGGGCACGAGGTCGCCCACTCCAGTGAGCCGCCCCAGCCCCACGGATCATCGACGGTGACCTTGGGCGCGTTCTTCCAGGTCCACAGGACGTTCCAGATGAAGACGAGGGTCGACAGGCCGATGAGTATCGAGCCGACAGACGAGATGGTGTTCAGCGTGGTGAATCCATCGCTCGCGAGATAGTCGCCGTAGCGGCGGGGCATGCCCTGCACGCCGAGCCAGTGCTGAACGAGGAACGTCACCTGGAAGCCGATGAAGACCATCCAGAACTGCACGTGGCCGAGCTTCTCGTTGAGCATCCTGCCGGTCATCTTGGGCCACCAGAAGTAGAACCCGGCGAACATCAAGAAAACGACCGTGCCGAAGACCACGTAGTGGAAGTGGGCTACGACGAAGTAGCTATCGGAGACGTGGAAGTCCAGCGGCGGCGACGACAGGATGATGCCGGTGAGTCCACCGAAGAGGAAGGTCACGAGGAAGCCCATGGTGTAGAGCATGGGCGTCTCGAAACTGACCGAGCCTCGCCACATGGTGCCGATCCAGTTGAAGAACTTCACACCGGTCGGCACGGCAATGAGCATGGTCATGAGGGCGAAGAACGGCAGGTAGACCGAGCCGGTGACGTACATGTGGTGAGCCCACACCGCGACGGACAGGGCGCCGATCGCCATCGTGGCGAAGACCAGGCCCTTGTAGCCGAAGATCGGCTTGCGCGAGAAGACCGGGATGATCTCGCTCGCGATGCCGAAGAACGGCAAGGCGATGATGTAGACCTCCGGATGGCCGAAGAACCAGAAGAGGTGTTGCCAGAGTATGGCTCCGCCATTCTCGGCTGCGAAGACCACCGAGCCGAACTTCCGATCAATGAAGGCCATGACGAGGGCGGCGGCGAGGATCGGGAACGCGACGAGCACGAGGACGCTGGTGATGAAGATCGTCCACGTGAAGATCGGCATGCGGAACATCGTCATGCCGGGGGCTCGCATGCAGAACATCGTCGTGATGAAGTTGACCGCGCCGAGGATCGTGCCGAGACCGCCCATCGCGAGGCCGAGGAACCACAGATCAGCGCCGACCGTCGGGGAGTTCACCGCGTTGCTGAGCGGGTGGTAAGCGAACCAGCCGAAGGATGCAGCGCCACCGGGGGTGAAGAAACTCAGTCCGATGGTGACTCCGCCGAAGAAGAACAGCCAGAAGCCGAGCATGTTGAGGCGCGGGAACGCGACATCAGGGGCGCCGATCTGCAACGGCATGACCACGTTGCCGAAGCCGACATAGAGCGGGGTGGCGAAGAGGAAGAGCATGATCGTGCCGTGCATCGTGAAGAGCTGGTTGTACTGCTCCAGCGACACGAATTCCATGCCAGGCGTCGCCAATTCAGCGCGAATGACCAGCGCCATGGCCCCGGCGAGGATGAACCAGAAGAACGCGGTGATCAGGTAGAGGTAGCCGATCGTCTTGTGATCGGTCGACGTGACCCACTTGACGATCGTGCGACCCATGTGGCCGCGGCGTACCTGCTTGGGGGTTGGCGGCGCGGTGGGAGCGGAGACGGGATCGTTGAGGATGGTCATACGTTGGTCCTCTCAGACGGGCGCTCGCCGGTGTAATTGACGCGTTCGCTCTCCAACTTGCCGGTTTGGCCCAAGTCACGCAGCTCTTCCATGTGCTGCTCGAACTCGGCTCGCGTGACCACGTTCACGTTGAAGAGCATGCGGGCGTGGTCGACGCCGCACAACTCGGCGCATCGCCCCACGAAGGTGCCCTCCTTGTTAGGCGTGACCTGGAAGGTGTTGACCTTGCCGGGGATGACGTCCATCTTGAACAGCCAGTCGATCACCCAGAAGGAGTGGATGACGTCCGGCGAAGTGAGCTCGAACTGGATCTTCTCGTCCA
>JBEAQC010000001.1:0-51745 GCA_041164085.1 Actinomycetota bacterium | reverse complement strand
CGGGCGCTCGGTGATCGAGATCGCGGAGCGCCGCCTCTGAGCGATGGGCGACACCTCGCTCGAGGGAGTTCACCACCAGGTGGCGGCTGTGACGTCGGAGCATGAGGCCATCACGGTCCTTCTCTGCGAACGTGCGCAGGTCCTTGCCCAGACTCGACCAGCCCACGTAGGCGACGAGAGCGAGCACCCCGATCGCCTCGACCGCGACCACCACCCAGATGTCCAGGACCCCCACGAGGCCGGTGATGGCGAGGCCGCCAATCGGAGCGACGAGTGTGACGGCGGCGGAATAGACCGCGAGGACCCGGATCTCCTTGCTGTCCGGAGCACCGAGCTGGATGGATGCTGAGATCACGGTGACCACGAGACTGAGCGCGAGCCCGATGGGCGCGATGATGAGCATGAGGACGATGACATGACCGACTCCACCCGGTAGGAGCCCGGACATCCACATCGCCACCAGCGCAATGGCGAGCACGACCAGTGACGCGAGCATGATCGCCTGATAGCCGTGGTGCTTCTTGCCGCGCGCCAGGAAGATCGACACCCCGGAGTTGCCGAGGTAGAAGGCACCGAGTAGCAGCGAGAAGGTCTGCGACGTCGGATCGACGTCCTCCGCGACGCGGGGCAGCAGCTTGAGGATCGGCCAGGCGACGAGCTCGAGGAGGATGGCCAAGATCACGACCCGGCGCAGGGTGGCCACGGTGAACAGCAGACGGGCATCCGACGCGAAGGACTCGGACTTCGTACCCGGGGGCAGCGGCTCCGGCGGCATCGCCGGCTGGCGCAGGACCGCGAGGAGCGGGAAGAGGTAACTGATGGCGTTGACAAAGAACAGTGATGCGGCGCCCAGGCCATCGAGCATCTGACCGCCGATGAGGACGCCGAGAATGCCGGCCACGGCCCCCCATGACGACAGCGAGGCATCGAGGCGATCGAGTTGGCCCTGCGGCGCGACTCGCACGAGCAGCTTGTTCCACGCCGGATAGTTGAGCGCCGACACGGACCCGGAGACGAGGGCGGTGACCATGAGCAGGCCGAGGCTGAGGTAGCCCATGAGCACCAGGACACCCACGGCGACATAAATGACGCACTTCGCGGCTTCCGCACCAGCGACGACGAGACGCAGGTCGTAGCGGCTGGCCAGGTGGGCAGCCGGCTTGATGAGGAATGCCGACGGCAGCGACTGCAGCGCCAACACGACGACCGCGATCGCGAGCGAGCCCGAGATCTTGTAGGAGATGTAACTGAAGGCCAGGCTCGCGACACCACTGCCGAGTGAACTGATCGACGACCCGGCGACGAGCAGGCGAAGATGAGCCGCTGGCGGTGTCGTCGCGCTACTCATGGCGCACACGCCCCCAGGGTCTGACCGGGTGAGGTCAGGTCAGGTCAGGAACCGAGGTCGCCTCGGTCCACAGGTCGTCCTCCGCCTTGCTTGCCTGGATCTGGCGGTAGACCAGATAGCCGACGCCAGCAAGGGCAATGAGCAGCAGCAGTTTCTTCATGTGGGCCTAGGTGGACTTGAACCACCGACCTCTTCCTTATCAGGGAAGCGCTCTAACCGAGCTGAGCTATAGGCCCCAACCTCCGGCGGGACGGCGGGACCGCCCGTCGGACAAGCCCGCTAAGGCTACACAGCGAGCGCTGGTCAGGCCCCGAGAGGGGCGGCTCTCGCCCCCAGGCGTCGGCCCACGAGCACCGCCGCAAGGTAGATCACCGCCGCCACGACGAGCAGGAATCGGTAGCCGGTGAGCAGCGAGAGGTATTCCAGGCAGCCCCCGATCATCGCCCCGAAGAGGTTGGCGGCGAAGGCGGCGGTCGGATTCGCCGCGTCCTTGAAGCGAGAGGTGAAGTAGAGGTTCGCGCAGAAGATGGGCGCGAAGGCCAGGGCGACGGCCACGAGCAGACGCAGAGGCACCGGCAGGCTCAGGAGCCAGGCGTTGGGGACAAGCCACGCGATCGCGAGGGAGGTGAAGAGGGCGGCCACCACCCACGGCCGGCGCGGGGAGAACCTCCTGGTGACCTCGATCGCCAGCAGCACGGCAAGGAGCACACCGGCGAAGACGAGGGCATTGACCAGCCAGGTCGTTCCGAAGAGCAGCGCGAAGGTGGTGATCGAGCGCGTCTCCAGCAGCAGGAACGCCATGCCCATGAGGAACAGGTCCGCGTAGCCGCGCATCTGCCTCAGTGGGCCGCCCACCACCCTGATCGCGATGAGAGACACGGCGAGGATGAGCCCGATGAGGATGAGATAGAGCTGCGGGATCGACGCTTCCTTGAGATAGAGGAAGGGCCGGTCATCGGCCGACGGTGCCGGGATCTCCTCTCCTGCAGCCGCGATGACCTCCCGCTCCCAGGTCTGATCGCACACCGCGTTGTCCGGCGACTTGCCGATCGCCATGACCGCGAGCGATTGCACGGCCGTGAAGCGATCGATGCAGGGAGCGTGGCCGAACACCTCCTCAACCGTGCCGGCAAGGCGATTGATCAGCCAGTCTTCGCGGTAATAGTTGTACATCGCGAAGACCCCATCGGGACTGAGGTGGTCGTAGGCCTCCTGGATCGACTCGCGGGTGAAGAGATAGGACTCAAGTCGCAGCTGGCTTGCACCCGAGACGAGCGTCAGCGAATCCGGCAGCGCGAAGAGGATGAGGTCGTATTCCCGATCCGTCCGCGACAGGAACGCCCGTCCATCATCGATGTACGTCGTCACGCGCGGGTCGGCGTACGGCTGATTGGGGTTCTTCTCGATGCCGATCTGCTGGATGCGCGGATCGATCTCGACCGCGTCCACGTGCTGCGCACCGCGCGCCAGGGCGAGCGCCACGTCGGTGCCCGTCCCGGCGCCAATGACCAGGACATCGCGCAGCGGATTGTCGACCGCGCGCTCGTAGGGCTTGCCGTAGAGCGGCTCGAGCTCCAGCCGCTTCTCCGCGTCGAGCACATTCTGGTGGGGGATGCCGTTGACCTGGATCGCCGTGTAGGGCGCCGGTCCAGTGTCGGTGACGTCCTGCGTCGTCACCTTGTAATACGGCGACCACGAGACTCCGGGGGTCAGTGACTCGATGACGAGGAGCACAACGATGCCGACGGCGGCGAGCCACGAGACCGCCGGCAAGGCCTTGCCATAGAGAAGCACGAGGGCGATGAGCATCACGGTCGGCCAGATCCACGACGGCGACCGCAGGAACGCGACGAGGGTGAAGAACAGAGTGCCGCTCAGCGACCCCACGATGTCCCAGCGGTAGGCGTCGAGCGCGGTGAAGGCGAGGAAGGCGCGGCCGGTGATCTCCCCGAGCAGCGTCATGGCGAAGGCCACGACGAGGAAGACGAGAGGCAGGGTCACCCACGTGGGCAAACCGGTGGGCGTGACCTCGGTGAAGAAGATGAGTTCGCTGGAGGAGCCCTCGATGCGAGCCGGGAAGAAGAAGATGAACGCGATGAGCACGAGGATGGCAACCGGCGCATAGCGACCGAGATCGCGCGGCTTGCGCGCACGCAGGAAGCCGAGGCCAATTCCCAGGAACGACGCCAGCAGGATGAGATTGGAGAAGTAGGACAGGTGGACGAGGTTCCCGCCGGCCCAGCGGATGAGCGCGAGTTGCACGAAGAGCATGAGCGCACTGGAGACGATCAGTCGCATGCGGGCGGAGAGGACTCCCGCCGGGGGCGCCTCGATGGTCACGGCGGCACCCTAATCCCCCTAGGGCGGCGTCAGGATCCCTAGCGGACAGTGACCGAGCAGGGTTCCGCGAGGGCAGCCACCTCGGCGCGGAAGATTGCCCGCACCTCCTCCTCGGAGCGACGTGCGGGGTCGGTCATGCAGTGGATCGATATGCCATCGATGAGGGAGTGCAGGCGCGCTGCCTCGGCATCGACGTCGCGTGACGGATGCACCAGCCCCTGCTTCTGCATGCCGACGAGCAACTCCTGCAAGCCCTCAGCGACAGCGGTGTTGAGCCGGTGCAGGACGTCGGCGTACTCCGGGTCTGTGCCGGCCTGCGCGACGAGGAGCAGCCACACGCCGGACCTGCGACGGCGCTCGTCCGTCGCGGGGACGATGGTGACCAGCACCTCTGTAGCGTTGTCAACGGAGAGTTCCAGCAGATCCAGGGTCATGATGTAGTCGGAGTTGATCTCGACGAGCTGATCGACCGCAAGGCCCAGCAGTTGAGGCATGGTGCCGACATAGTGCGCGATGCTCGACTTGGGCATGCCCGCTTCAGCAGCGACGTGGCGGACCGACACCTCGTGAGCGCCATCGCGCGCAATCACGCGCCACAGTGCCTCGACGATGATGCGACGACGTTCATCATGATCGACGATCTTGGGCATGGTGCGAGGCTACCGCGCCTGAACTAGACCGCATCCGTAAAGGTGGCTTCAATGCCGCCCGTGATCCCGACGGTGAGGTTGTAAAGCACGGCAAACAAACCCGCAAGGATAGATACGAGGGCAACCTCGAGGGCAGCCACCAGGACCGTGACCCCCATGACGCGGTCGAAGGCGAGAACGGCCTCGAGATCGAACGTCGTCGTGCCCGAGCCGATGACCTCGTCCACATTGCGCGCGAGGGTGGCGATGACACCGCTGTAGTCGAGCAGCCACCACAGCGCGGCTACCGCACACACGATGACAACGCCGAGGGCCACAGCCAGCATGAACGCGACCTTCATCACCGACCAGGCGTCCAGCTTGTGGACGTAGAGCCGAGCCCGTCTCGGTGCCCGCCGGCGCGCGGGCTCGACGGCCGGCTCGGAGACCGGCTCGGCTGCTTGCGGCGCCGGCCGCTCCTCAGGTGCAGCGGCAGGAGCTGGAGCGGCGACGGGGATTCCCTGGGCGGGGGTCGCGTCACCGGGCCGGATCGAGGTGTCGCCGAGCGAGCGACCGATGGGCGTGGGCTGCCCCGGGGTCACCGTGCTCGACATCGCCCCTCCTCCATCCGCGCGCTCATGCATAGTGCGCGGCTATCGAGCTACAGACTAAACCTGCGGGAGCCCATCGGTGGGCTGCTGACCGGTCGTGGCGTCAGTTGAGACCGATTCGTCATCCGATTCCTGCTCGAGAATCTCCCCATCGACGACCTCCTCGTCGTCGTCGCTCTCGCCTGCGCGAGCAACCGCGACAAGGCTGCGATCTTCGCCGAGGTTCATCAGGCGCACACCCATCGTGTCGCGTCCCGAGGGGCGGATCTCGTCGACGCGGGTGCGGATGACGATGCCGTCATTGGCTACGGCGAAGATCTGATCGTCGACGGTGCAGACGACCGCGCCGACCAGGCCACCGCGCGCCTCCACCAGGCGCATCGCCCGCACTCCGAGGATGCCGCGGCCCTTGGGGGACCACTCCTCGACCGGTGTCCGCTTCGCATAGCCGCCATCGGTCACCGTGACGACGAAGGAGCCCTCCTGCACGACATCCATGGAGAGCAGCGCGTCGTCGCCGCGGAAGCGCATGCCGATCACGCCTCCCGTGGCGCGACCCATCGGCCGCAGCGTGGCGTCGTCAGCGTGGAAGCGTGCTGACATGCCCTTGCGAGATACAAGCAGGAGGTCGTCGGACTCGCTGACAAGTTGTGCGGAGATGACCTCGTCGTCCTCGCGAAGATTGATCGCGATAACACCGCCGGTGCGATTGGAGTCGTACTCCGACAAGCGCGTCTTCTTGACCATGCCTCCGCGTGTAGCGAGCACGAGATAAGGAGCAGCCTCGTAGTCGCGCAGTGTGAGCACCTGCGCGATCTCCTCATCCGGCTGAAAGGCGAGGAGGTTGGCGACGTGCTGACCCTTGGCGTCACGGCCTGCCTCGGGCAGTTGATAGGCCTTAGCCCGGTAGACGCGGCCCTTCGTGGTGAAGAAGAGGATCCAATGGTGGGTCGTCGTCACGAAGAAGTGCTCGACGACGTCGTCCTGGCGCAGCGCGGCGCCCTTCACGCCCCGTCCACCGCGGCGCTGCTGGCGGTAGAGATCGGTCTTGGTGCGCTTGGCGTACCCGCCGGACGTGATCGTGACGACGACATCATCCTCAGCGATGAGGTCTTCGTGGCTGACATCGCCGTCCCATGGCACGAACTGCGTGCGCCGATCGTCGCCGTAGTCATTGACGACCTCGGCGAGCTCCTCGCTCACGATGGACCGCTGGCGGGGCTCCGAGGCGAGGATGTCGTTGTAATCGGCGATGCGCGCCATCAGCTCGTCGAACTCATCGATGATCTTCTGACGCTCGAGGGCCGCAAGTCGGCGCAACTGCATGTCGAGGATCGCGGTGGCCTGCAACTCATCGATCTCCAGCAGGCCCATGAGGCCTGTCCGCGCATCGTCCACCGTGGCGGACGCCCGGATCAGCGCGATGACCTCGTCGAGGGCGTCGAGTGCCTTGAGGTAGCCGCGCAGGATGTGAGCACGCTCCTCGGCCTTGCGCAGGCGGTAGCGGGTCCGGCGCTGGATGACCTCGATCTGGTGGGTGATCCACGACCGGACGAACTGCTCGATGCTCAGGGTGCGCGGCACGCCGTCGACGAGCGCGAGCATGTTGGCGCCGAAGGTCTCCTGCAGTTGCGTGTGCTTGTAGAGATTGTTGAGCACGACCTGGGCGACGGCGTCGCGCTTCAGCTCGATGATGAGGCGCATGCCCGTGCGCGAGGACGAGTCATCGCGCACGTCGGCGATGCCGCCGATCTTGCCGTCGCTGACCAACTCTGCAATGCGCAGGAGCAGGTTGTCGGGATTCACCTGGTAGGGCAGTTCGGTGACGATGAGGAGTTGGCGCCCCTTGGCGTCTTCATCCACCTCCACGACAGCACGCATCGTGATGGATCCACGGCCGGTGCGCAGGGCGTCCTCCACGCCGCGGCGGCCGACGATGAGCCCCCCGGTCGGGAAGTCGGGTCCGCTCACGCGTTCGATGAGGGCCTCGAGTGCCTCCTCGCGGCTGGCCTCCGGGTTCTGCAGCATCCACTGCACGCCTGCGGCGACCTCGCGCAGGTTGTGCGGGGGGATGTTGGTCGCCATGCCGACCGCGATTCCGGCACTGCCATTGACGAGCAGGTTGGGGAACCGGCTGGGCAGGACGACGGGCTCGAGGGTGCGGCCGTCGTAGTTGGGCGCGAAGTCGACCGTCTCCTCGTCGATGTCGCGGACCATCTGCATGGCCAGCGGGGCCATGCGGCACTCGGTGTAGCGCTGGGCCGCTGGCGGGTCATTGCCCTGCGAGCCGAAGTTGCCCTGGCCCTGGACGAGTGGGTAGCGCAACGACCACGGCTGCGCCAGACGCACGAGGGCGTCGTAGATCGCCGTGTCGCCATGCGGGTGGTAGCTGCCCATGACGTCGCCGACGACGCGAGCGGACTTGGAGAAGTTGCGGTCGGGTCGGTAGCCCCCGTCGTACATCGCGTAGAGCACGCGACGGTGCACCGGCTTCAGCCCATCACGAACATCAGGCAGCGCTCGAGAGACGATGACGCTCATCGAGTAGTCGAGGTACGACCGCTCCATCTCCTTCTGGAGATCGACCGGCTCGATGCGACCTCCTGCGGGGATCACGTCGATGTCATCGGGCACGTCAGGCTCCTGTCGGCTGCGGGTGGATGAAGGTCATGACTAGATATCGAGGAAGCGCACATCGCGCGCATTGCGCTGGATGAAGTTGCGCCGCGACTCGACGTCCTCGCCCATGAGGACGCTGAACGTCTCATCAGCCTGCGCGGCGTCATCGAGGGTCACCTGCAGCAGCACGCGGCGTTCGGGATCCATGGTCGTCTCCCAGAGCTCGTCGGCGTTCATCTCGCCGAGACCCTTGTAGCGCTGGATGCCCTCCTCCTTAGGGAGCTTCTTGCCCGCGGCGATCCCCGCCTCCATGAGCGCATCGCGCTCGCGGTCCGAGTAGGCATACTCCGCGGGCTCACGCTGCCACTTGAGTTTGAACAGCGGTGGCTGCGCGAGATAGACGAAGCCCTCGGTGACGAGCTGCGGCATGAAGCGGAAGATCAGCGTGAGCAGCAGGGTGCGAATGTGCTGGCCATCGACGTCGGCATCTGCCATGAGGACGAGCTTGTGATAGCGCAGGCGGTTGATGTCGAAGTCTTCGTGCACGCCCGTGCCGAGGGCGGAGACGAGTGCCTGCACCTCGTTGTTTTGCAGGACCTTGTCGATGCGTGCCTTCTCGACGTTGAGGATCTTGCCGCGGATGGGAAGGATCGCCTGGGTTCGCGGGTCACGGCCCTGCCGGGCGCTGCCGCCCGCGGAGTCGCCCTCAACGATGAAGACCTCGCACTCCTCGGGCTCGCGGCTGGAGCAGTCGATGAGCTTGCCGGGCATGCCCGCACCACCGAGGAGTCCCTTGCGATTGCGTGCGAGATCGCGAGCCTTGCGGGCGGCGATGCGCGCGGTGGCGGCATTGACCGACTTGCGGGCGATCTCCTTGCCTTCGGCGGGGTTCTGCTCGAGCCAGGCGCCGAGCTGATCATTGACGACCTTCTGCACGAACGTCTTCATCTCGGTGTTGCCGAGCTTGCCCTTGGTCTGACCCTCGAACTGCGGCTCGCGGAGCTTGACGCTCACGATGGCGGTCAGGCCCTCGCGGACGTCCTCGCCCGCGAGGTTGGGATCCTTGTCCTTGAGGATGCCCCACTCGCGCGCAAACTTGTTGATCAACGTGGTGAGCGCCGCGCGGTAGCCCTCCTCGTGGGTGCCACCCTCGGTGGTGTTGATCGTGTTGGCGAAGGTGTGGACCGACTCGTTGAAGCCGGAACTCCACTGCATCGCGATTTCCGCCTGCAGGCCCTTCTTGTCATCCTCCGCCGCGAGTTCGATGACGGTGGGGTTGCCCACGCCCTTGGTGGCGTTGAGGTGGCGGACGAAGTCGGCGATGCCGCCCTCGTAGAAGTAGGTGATCTCGGCGACGCCCTCGGACTCCTCGCCGCCGAACTCCTCAACCAGGCCCGGACGACGTCGCTCATCGATGAGCGTGATGGTCAGTCCGCGATTGAGGAAGGCCATCTCCTGGAACCGGCGCGCAAGAGTGGCGGTGTCGTACCACGTGGTCTCGAAGATGTCGGGGTCCGCCCAGAAGGTGATGGTCGTGCCGTGCTCGTCGGTCGCGGGGCCCTTCTTGAGTGGCGCCGTGGGGACACCGTGCTCGTAGGACTGGGTCCAGACGAAGCCATCCCGCTTGACCTCGACCTCGAGGCGTGTCGAGAGCGCGTTGACCACGGAGACTCCAACGCCGTGAAGGCCACCCGACACTGAGTAGCCGCCGCCCCCGAACTTGCCGCCTGCGTGCAGGACGGTGAGCACGACCTCAAGCGCGGGCTTCTTCTCGACCGCATGCTCATCGACCGGGATACCGCGGCCGTTGTCCGACACGCGCACGCCACCGTCCTCGCGAAGGACGACGGTGATGTGGGTGGCGTATCCCGCCATCGCCTCGTCGACAGAGTTGTCGACGACCTCGTAGACCAGGTGGTGAAGGCCCCGCTCGCCGGTGGAGCCGATGTACATCCCCGGGCGCTTGCGGACCGCGTCGAGGCCCTCGAGAACTGTGATCGCGCTGGCGTCGTAGGACACGGGCGGCGGGCCTCCTTCGAAGGTCTCGGGCCGGCGCGAGGCCGACCCGAGAGCGGGGGGACGAGCAGTCTGCTCATCCTAACGCTCTGGCGGACATAAACATGCCCGAGAGGGGCCCTGTGGACGACGGTGCCGGATTCACAGGGGGGGTCGCGTGGGGCATGTTTGACCTGGGGCGTTTTGGGCTCTCCGGGCCGCCTGTCGGCCGGAACGGCCACTCTGCGGTCGAGGCTGGGCGACCCCGCTAGCCTCGGGCCGTGCGCATCGCCACCTGGAACGTCAACTCGGTCAAGTCCCGACTGGACCGGCTGGTCGACTGGCTCGAGACCGCCCAGCCTGATGTCGTGGCCCTGCAGGAGCTCAAGTGCGCCACGGGGGACTTCCCCGAGATGCCCATTCAGGCCCTCGGCTACGAGGTGGCCGCGCACGGCGACGGGCGCTGGAATGGCGTCGCCCTCCTGTCGCGCGTGGGACTCGATGACGTCGTGCGCGACCTGCCGGGGCAGCCGGCGTACGACGGTTCCGTCGAGCCGCGCGCAGTAGGCGCCACCTGCGGCGGCGTGCGCGTCTGGAGTGTCTACGTGCCGAACGGACGGGAGCCGGACCACCCCCACTACGCCTACAAACTCGACTGGCTCGGGGTCCTCCGCGACACGGTGGTGTCGGAGATGACCATGGCGCCCGCCCTGCCGTACGCGGTGATCGGCGACTTCAACGTCGCGCCGGAGGACAGCGACGTCTGGGATATCTCGCTCTTCGCCAACTCCACGCATGTCACGCCAGCAGAGCGGGCCGCTCTCGCCGATCTGCGCGAAGCCGGCCTTGCCGACGTCATGCCGCGGGCACTGAAGGGTGAGCCCTTCACCTTTTGGGACTACCGAGACGGGGCGTTCCACAAGGGCATGGGCATGCGCATCGATCTCGTGTACGCCAATGCTGCGTTCGCGGAGCGTGTGAGTGATGCCTACGTCGACCGGGATGCACGCAAGGGCAAGGGTCCGAGCGATCACGCTCCCGTCGTCATCGATCTCGCCGTCTAGCCAGGGCCGCCACGCGGTCGTGCGCCCTCGTGAAGACGACGCTTCGTGACAGTTCTGACGGTCCTGAAGCGCTACGAAGCGTCGCTTTCGGCGGCGACTCGCGGCCGCAGCCACGGCAGCGCATCGGGCGCCTGGTCTAGGCACCCACCTCCGGGATCATCCTCGTCGGCGGGCACGCCGTCGGTGCGCACGATGTCGCATCCGGGGTGCAGGGCATCACGGACAATCAGCCCGGCGTACCAGACGGTCGCGATGACGTGGACGAAGGTGAAGAAGGCGTACCACTGCGGCGTCATGCCCTTGGCATCCTCGATGCCGTAGCCCGCGAGGTACCACCAGATCGCGATGAAGTAGCTGATCTCCGCCGCCTGCCAGATGAGGAAGTCACGCCACTTCGGCCGGGCCAGCGCGGCGAGCGGCACGAGCCAGATGACGAACTGCGGTGAATAGACCTTGTTGGTGACGGCGAACGCCGCGACGACAAGAAAGAGCATCGGGATGAGCCGCGGACGCTTGGGCGCGAAGAAGATGAGGGCAGCGATGCCGAGGCACAGGACCAGGAACGTGCCCATCGCCGCCGCATTGAGCATCTCGGCAGGCACTGCCGGCACGCCCCAGAGCGTGATGGCGTACCAGACCGAACCCCAGTCCATGCCGCGCGTGCTGCTGAACTCGTAGAAATGGACCCAGCCCTCGAAGTTGCCGATCATGAAGGGCAGGTTGACCATGATCCACGCCGCAGCGGCGCCACCGAGGAGGCGGCCGAAGTCACGCAGCCGGCCGGCTCGCACGCACAGCAGCAGCCATGGGCCGAGCAGGATGAGCGGGAAGAATTTCGCGGCGATCGCCAGGCCGAGGACGACTCCGGCCCAGGTCGGCTGCCGCCGAGCCCACAGAAGGATCGCTGCCATGGTGAGACCCACCGGGATGAGATCCCAGTTGATGAGCCCCGCAAGGATGATCGTGGGAGCGAGCGCGATCATCGCTGCGTCCCACGGACGGGCCTTGACGATGCGCGCGCTGGCGACGATCGCGAGCAAGAAGAACGGGAAGAGCAGGATCGCGTTGATGACGAAGAACGTCAGCGCGGGGCCCGCCCCCGGCACGATGACGAGCACGAGGCTCGTGAACCACGCGGCGATCTGCATGAAGACACCCGTGAGGACGGGGTACTCGAGGTAGCGGCCGCCCGGCTCCAACTGCAGGTAGGGAAGGTAGCCCTCGGCGAAGCCGCGCGCGCCGTAGAGCGGCGGGATGTCGGAGTAGCACAGGTGCTCGTAGGTATCGGGGCTCGACCAGGCGTTGGACATGCACGGCAGGTCGAGGGTCGCGCCCGCAATCCACGCCAGCATGCCCAGCAGGATGAGTACGCGAAGAGGAGTCCACCACGTGGCCGCGCCGATGCGCGCGAACCGACCCACCGGGCCACCGATGAAGCCCGTGCTCGCGCGCACGACGGGGTCCTCCCGCGTCGGCAGCACGAAGTCAGGCTCGGATCCCGGGCGCATGTGGGACCTACTTCTTTGACAGCAGTTTCGAAGGCACGGTGAGGTCGACCAGCCGCGCGGGGATGTTCGCATCGTCAGCGGTGTAGTAGCTGGCGCACACCCGGTGATAGCCGTCCGCGATCGTCAACGGCAGGCCCTGCTCGATGCCCCCGCGTACGAGCAGCACCGGAGAGAGCTTCGTCCCATTGACGATCTTGTTGAGGTCTGCCGCGACGTGCTTGTCACTACTCGGCAGGAGCACCAGTTGCGCGGCGCGCAGGAGGTCCTTCGCCTGATGCATGGTCACCGGCGCCTTCTTCAAGCGTGCGACAAGGTCGGCGACGACGGCTTCATCGGCGATCAGGCTCAGGTAGTTGGCCGCCGCGGGATAATCGTGCTTATCCGGCTCCTTCTTCCACACCGGATTGAGGGTGGACTTGGCCATGTGACTCCTTCGTCGCTGAAGGGCCCAGGGTACGTCGTGCCCTACTCCGGGTCTCCTGCGATCGAGGGTTCCGGCGTTGGAGACTCCGTGGGTGAGGGCTCCGGCGTCGGCGTCGGTTCGGGTGTCGGCGTCGGCTCCGGCGTCGGAGACTCCGTGGGGGAGGGCTCCGGGGTCGGGGACTCGGTGGGGCTCTCGGTCGGAGACGGGGATTCGCTCGTGGGCGCCGGACTCGGGATCACGATGGGCATGACGAAGTCGGCCACGGGAAGGCTCGCAAGTGCGGCCTGCATGAATGCCGTCCAGATCGCGACCGTGTAGCCGCCGCCACCGTAGGCCGGTGCACCGCCGCTGAGGCCGTCGAGCGGGATGGGGATGCCCTGGCCGTCCTCCTGGGCCATGAGCACGGCGGTCGACAACTGCGGCGTGTAGCCGACGAACCACATCGACTTGTTCTCATTGCTCGTGCCGGTCTTGCCCGCAGCGGGTCGGCCGAGGGCCTGCGCCCCCGTCGCCGTCCCGCCTGCGATCACCGACTGCAGCGCGGACGTCACCGTATCCGCGACCTCGCTGCTGACCACCTGCTCGCGCGGCGGATCCCACGCGTACTGCAGGCCGCCGTTGGTGCCGTAGACCTCCTTGACCGTCGTCGTGCCCGCGCGCTGACCTCGCGCCGCGAGCGTGGCGTATGAATTCGCCATGGCGATGCCGGAGGGTGACGCAGTGCCCAGCACGAAGGTCAGGTCCAGTGCATCCGGCGACTGTCCCGGAGTATCCGCCGGCAGCCCCAGGCGGTACGCCGCATCCGCGACATTGTCGACACCCACCTGATCCTCGACGGCGACATACGCCGTGTTGATGGATGCCGCCGTCGCGGTCCGCAGGTTGACCTCGCCAAACGACGCGTCGCCGTAGTTGCGCACGGAGTAGCCCTGGATCTCCGCCGGCGAATTGCCGTCCCACACCGAGTCGAGGTCGATTCCCTGCTCGACGGCGGCCGTGAGCGCGAAGGTCTTGAACGTCGACCCTGCCTGCGCGAACGGTCGCGTGGCGTTGTTGATCGGGTCACTCACGTAGTCACGTCCGCCGTACATCGCCACCACCTCGCCCGTGCCCGGCCGCACGGCGACCAGCCCGATGCGCAGGCCCTCGGTGCCCTCTGTCGGACCAACTGCCTGCACCGCGGCCACCGCCGCGGCCTGGGCACCCGCGTCGAAGGTCGTGATGATCCGCAGGCCGCCTGCCTCGATCTCCTGATCGGTGTAGCCGAGGGCGCGCAGATCTGCCTTGACCGCCTCGAGGAGATAGCCGACCTGCCCCCCGAGGCGGTTGGTGTTGGTGGGCTTGATGATCTGGGGGAAGGAGGCCCGATCCAACTGCTGCGGGGTGATCCAGCCGACCTGGGCCATCGAGTCGATGACATAGCGCCAGCGGGCCTTGAGCTCCTTGCGATTGTCGGCGTAAAAACTGGGCGCCTTGATGAGTGAGGCGAGGACGGCGCCCTGCTCGTAGTTGAGTTCGGTCACTGGGACACCGAAGTACGCCCGCGACGCGGCTTCAACGCCGTACGCGCCCCGACCGAAGTAGATCGTGTTGAGGTAGTCCTCGAGGATCTCCTCCTTGCCCACGGTCGCTTCCAACTTGACGCTGAGGATGAGCTCGCGTGCCTTGCGCGTGAAGGAACGCTCGGACGACAGGTAGGCGTTCTTCGCGTACTGCTGCGTGATCGTCGATCCGCCCTGGACCGCGCCTCCGCTGACGTTGTTGTAGACCGCGCGGCCAATGCCCACCGGCGAGAAGCCGCCGTGCTCATAGAAGTCGCGATCCTCCGCGGCGAGCACGGCGCGCTGCACATCGAGCGGCACGTCAGCCAGCGCGACGCTACGGCGGGTCGAGTCGCCGAGCCGGCCGATCTCCGTCGAGCCGTCGGAGTAGTAGACGACCGTCGCCTCGGTGCGGGCGACCTCGTTGGGGTCGGGCACCGGCGTGAGGAAGACAGCGGCCGCAAAAGCTCCGGCACCGAGCAGGCCGAGGAAGAACAGGGTGAGGAAGGTGCCTCGGATCCAGCGCCGCTTGCGGCGCGGCTGCTCAGCCTGCGCCCTGGCGTGCCGGCTGCCCTTGGCTGCCACGGTGTCCTCCTCGAGACGGCCTTCCATGATCACGTGCCCCACCCGTCTCACCGGCCACGGCACGCCGCGGTGTGACGCAGGATTCCCTGGGGACGTTCCTTCGGTAGCGTCACGGTGCATCCCACGATGGACCCCGATGACGGAGGACACGGTGACGACACAGCAGGCATCCGCCCGTCAACCGGAGGCAGGCACTCAGGCGAGACCATGGCTCGCCCTGGTCGCACTCCTGCTCGGCGTTTCCCTCATCGTGCTCGAGGGCAGCATCGTCAACGTCCTGATCCCCACCATCGTGCAGGACCTCGGGATCGACCGGACCTCGGTGCTCTGGGTGACCTCGATCTACTCCCTGGTCTTCGCAGCGCTGCTCATCACCTTCGGTGTGCTGTCCGACCGCATCGGGCGCAAGCGGATGTTCATGATCGGCACCGCGATCTTCATCGCATTCAACCTGCTCGCAGGCGCAGCCCAAAGCGGCGACATGCTCATCCTCGCCCGGGCCGGCGAAGCGGTGGGCGGAGCGATGATGCTGCCCACGTCCATGGCCATCATCAACGTCAACTTCCGGGGCCCCATGCGCGCAGCGGCCTTCGGCCTGTGGGGCGCAGTCTTCGGCGGCATGGCAGCATTCGGGCCGCTCCTGGGCGGCTGGCTCGCCGACGTCGCATCCTGGCGGTGGGCGTTCTACATCAACGTGCCACTCGGGCTCATCAGCCTCGTGATGGTGAAGTTCATCATCGTCGAGTCGAAGGGATCCGACAAGAAGCGCCTCGATATCGGCGGGGTCTTCATGTCGTCGATCGGTCTCGGGCTCGTCGTCTTCGCCCTGATCGAGGGCCAGGCCCTCGGCTGGTGGACGCTCATCACTTCGTGGGACCTCGGCCCCATCTCGCTGCAGCCGGGCGCACTCTCCCCGGTGCCCGTCACCCTCGCCATCGGAGCGCTGCTCCTCGCGCTCTTCGTCGTCTCCCAGTCACGGCGTGCCAAGGCGGGCAAGAGCGTGCTGATGGACCTGTCGCTGTTCCGCATCCGCCGTTATGGCTACGGCAACATCGTCGCGACACTGGTCTCGCTCGGAGAGTTCGGCGTGCTCTTCGCGCTGCCGCTCTGGCTGCAATCCGTGCAGTCCTTCAGCCCGCTGCAGACCGGCGCCCTGCTCGCGATCCTCGGCATCGGCGCGGTGCTGGCCGGCGGAGCGGCGCGGCACGTGTCTGCCGCACTCGGATCCACACGCGTCGTACGCCTCGGCATGGTGCTCGAGATCCTGGGCATCGTGGGGGTGATTCTCACGATCAGCGTCGACCGCTCCGCCTGGTGGATGGCGATCCCACTCTTCATCTATGGCGTCGGACTCGGCTTCGACAGCGCACAGCTCACCAACGTCATCCTCACGGACGTGCCCCCGCAGCGCTCCGGGGGCGCATCATCGGTCACATCCACGCTGCGACAGGTCGGCTCCACGCTCGGATCCGCCATGCTCGGCACCGTGCTCTTCGTGTCACTCGGCCTCGCCCTCAGCAATGACCTCGCGGTCAATCAGCCCCAGTTGTCCGAGGAGCAGCGCACGCAGATCGTCGATCAGGTGGTCGACTCCTCAGGAGAGGCGATCGTGCCGCTGGAGCAGCAGCCGGGGATGGCTGATGTCGCCACGGAGGCCAAGCAGTCCTACACGCGTGCGGTGCAGATCATGGCCGGCGTGGCCGGCGGGGCCATGGTGATCGCGCTCATTGCCTCGTTCGGGCTCCCGGCCGATCGACGGCGAGAGGACGAGGACGAGTCCGCGCCAGAGCCGGCGCGGACCTAGTCGAGCAGGTCGCGCGGCTTGGCTGGCGCCTTGCGGGGCTTGCCGTCGCCGAGGACGTAACTGGTGACCAGATGGTTCCAGTGGCAGGTCGCGCACACTTCGACCACGTAGACGCGGAACTCGCCGTACTCAAAGGCCATGCTCGGCAAGCGAGCCGGATCCACCGCCGAGCCAGCGAGGTGACCGAGCTGTTCGCCGTAGGCATACGTGACGTGGGTGAGTCGCTCACGGCCGTCGGTGACACGGCAGACGGGACAGGGGTCCTCGGTCGGAGTGCCATGGAAGCGCGCGGCGCGCAGCAGGTAGGGATCGGCATCGCAGATGTCGAAGCCGTTGAAGGCCTGTCCGCCGTATAGCCCGCGCAGGACCGCACGTCGCTGGAGCGCGTAGTTGACCACTCGGCGCTGAGCGGCAGGGTTGGCGATCTCCTCCGGCGCGGTGCGCTCAGGCTTGGGCTTGCCGCGCTCGCCGATGACGCGCGCGCCGCGCGTGCTCGTCGACCGTGGCTCTGCCATGCCAGCACCCTAAGCGAGAGTGGCCGATGATGCGCGGGCTGCGCACAGAGCCCGGCGCTCCACACCCGAACGCGGGGACAAAAGCGTCGCCCACGCGCGCATTCGTCCCGAAGTTCACACGTCCCCATCACGCAGCCGCACAATCGACGCGGTGACGCTGGCGCTCCTAGGCCACGTAGGGGCAGTGGCGGCAGCCGTTGTCGCAGCAGAAACCCCTGGTCGCGTGGGTCTGTGCTGTCATGACGAAAAAGCCCGTCACCGGATCGGCGTAGCCCGGCTGACCCGCTGCCATCGCTGCCTCGTGCACCCCGATGATCTCGGCGTACGCCGGGTGGGTCGCCGGCAGACGCGAGGGGTGCGGCTGCGTGAGCGGGCGATCGGCCAGGGGAGCGGACACCACTGCACTGTAGGTCGGGTCGCCCTCGTCGGCGAGCCCTGGGAGACTGGGCGCCACGTCACCCGAGGGAGTCACCATGGTCTTCGCCCCGCTCGTCGAGATGAACGACGGCCGTTCTATCCCGGTCATCGGCTTCGGCGTCTGGCAGGTCCCGGACGACGTGGTCGTCGACGCCACGCTCAAGGCGCTCGAGGTCGGCTACCGCCACATCGATACGGCGTACCTCTATCACAACGAGCGCGGTGTCGGAGAGGCTCTGCGTCGCAGTGGACTCGACCGTGATGACGTCTTCGTCACGACCAAGGTGTGGAACACCGATCACGGGTATGACGAGACCCTGCGTGCCTTCGACAAGAGCACAGGTCTCCTCGGGATCGATGAGGTCGACCTCTATCTCATCCACTGGCCGACCCCGGCGCGGGACATCTACCTCGACTCCTGGCGCGCGCTCATCCGCCTGCGCGAGGAGGGTCGGGCGCGCTCCATCGGCGTCTCCAACTTCCACGAGGCGCACCTGCGCAAGATCATCGACGAGACCGGCGTGATCCCCGCCATGAATCAGATCGAGCTCCACCCGTGGCTGCCACAGACCCACATGCGCGATATCGACGCCCGCCTCGGCATCAAGACAGAGGCCTGGAGCCCGCTCGGCTCCGGGCGACTCATCGACGATCCGGTGATCGCCGACGTGGCCGCCAAGCACGGCAAGTCGCCCGCCCAGGTGATGGTGCGCTGGAGCATCCAGCTGGGCAACATCGTGCTGCCCAAGTCCGTGACGCCGGCGCGCATCGAGCAGAACATCGACGTCTTCGACTTCGAGCTCGCCGACACCGACATGGCGGCGATCGCCACCCTTGACTCGGGGAGACGCACCGGCCCGAACCCCGACGACTTCAACGAGGCGTAGTCCGGTCTGCGACCCAGGCTCAGCTGCTCCGCGTGCGGCCCTCATCCGAGTCAGGAGAGGCAGAACTCGTTGCCCTCGGGATCCGCCATTGTCACCGCGTAGTAGTCCGCTCCTGCCGGGGCGAGTGTTGCCACGAGCTGAGCGCCAAGGTCGATCAGGCGCGCGGCCTCGGCGTCCACGGCCTCACGTCGACGGGCAAGGTCCGCCGACCGACCGCCGGTGACATCGACGTCGATATGGACGCGGTTCTTGTGCGTCTTCGCCTCGGGAACGACCTGGAACCAGATGCGCGGCCGCACTCCGGAGGGATCCACGATCGAATCACACGTGCTGTGATCGACACCCTCGAGCTCCGTCTCAGAAATGCCAATCGCGCGCCAGTACGCGAGCCAGGATGCGTGACCCCCAGGTGGAGCCTCCGGGATGTACCCGAGGACCTCGCACCAGAAGGGGGCGAGGAGCCCCGGGTTGCGGCAGTCGATCGTGATCGACAAGCGCGGTGCTGCCATAGCCGGAGGCTAGCGAGGTCACGGTCGCCTGCGGCTAGCCTGAGCGAGTGGCGGCCCTGAGCAATCTGCGCGCCGTCGTCGCTGTTCGCGACTTCCGCCGTCTCTTCGGAGTCCGCCTCGCCGGCCAGTTCGGTGATGGCCTGCTCCAGGCAGCCCTGGCCACCTTCGTCCTCTTTTCACCTGAGCGTCAACCGACGGCGGCGTCCGTCGCCGGTGCCTTCGCCGTGCTCTTCCTTCCCTATTCGCTCGTCGGTCCCTTCGCCGGTGTCTTCCTCGACGAATGGCGGCGTCGTCAGGTGCTCGTCTACGCCAATCTCCTGCGCGGGCTGCTCGTCATCGGTGTCGCCGCCCTCGTGTGGGTCCGCCATGACGGTCTCGACCTCGCGGTGAGCGTGCTGCTCGTCCTCGGGGTGGCTCGCTTCGTGCTGGCAGGTGTCGCAGCGTCCCTGCCGCACGTGGTCGATGGCCCGCTCCTGGTCACCGCCAATGCGCTCACGCCCACGGCCGGGACCATCGCCGCAGCGATCGGAGGCCTGGTCGGTGTTGTCATCCGTGCCGTCGCCGGGGGCGGGGATACCGGAAGCGTTGTCGTCCTCGTCTGCGCCATCGCGTCCTACGTCCTCGCGGCCCTGATCGCCGCGACACTGCCCAAGGACCGGCTCGGTCCCGATGAAGACACCGTGCGCAATTCCTTGCTCGGCGTCCTCCAGGGGCTCGGCGACGGACTCCGTCAATTGGTCCAGCACCCGGTCGCCGGTCGCGCGGTGGTGGTCGTCATCGTCCAACGCATCGCGTTCGGAGCCCTCACGGTGCTCGGGCTCCTCCTCATCCGCAACACGTTCAATGCCTCGGGTGATGCCGACGCCGCACTCGGGCAATTCGCGTTCGTCACCGCGGCAGCAGCACTCGGTGCACTCCTCGGCGCGATCGTCACCCCCGGCCGGGTACGTCGCATCGGCTACGTGCCGTGGACCGTCATCGCCGTAGCGCAGGCGGCTCCGGTGGTCGCCGCAGGCGTTCTCGCCGGGATGTACCTGCCGGCGCTGTGGCCGCTCCTCATCGCTGCGCTATCCCTCGGCTTCGCCAACCAGGCAGCGAAGGTCGCGAGCGACACCCTCATCCAACGCGAGATCGACGACGACTACCTCGGCCGGGTCTTCTCCCTCTTCGATGTGGCCGTCAATGTGGCCCTCGTCGCGGGCATCGTGGCGGTTGCCTTCACCAGCCCGGAATCCGGAATCGCCCCCATCGCCGTGGTCGTCGTCGGAGTGCTGATCGCGGTCAATGCGGCGTGGTACCGCGGTATCGGTGCCAAAGCTCGCGAGAGGCGGCGAGCCGAGGACTAGGCTGCGGCACGTGACCGAGACCCCCGCACAGTCCACGGCAGCCCCGCGACGTATCGGAGCCCGCTCCATCGCGGCTGTGGTCGCCTTGATCCTGGGCCTCGGCCTGCTCCCCCTGGGCACGGTCACCTACTGGGGCAATCGCACCGTGACCGACTCCGAGCGCTACATCGAGACGATGGGGCCCCTCGCCTACAGCGAGCAGATCCAAGACTCCCTGTCGGTCTTCATCACCGACAAGATCGAGGAGCAGGTCGACCCCGAGGCGCTGGTCAACCAGGTGTTCGCCGGACTCATCGAGGAGTACCCCTCCCTCAAGGCCCTCGTCCCGATCGTGGCGGGCGCAATCGACTCACTCATTGCGCAGGTCGTCGATCGACTCGTGCGATCCGAGCAATTCCAGGAACTGTGGAATCTCGCCAACACCGCGGCGCAGAAGTCGATCATGGCCATTCTCGAGGGCAACGACGCCGGCCCGGTCACACTGCAAGGCGATGAGGTCGTGCTCGACATCAGCGCGCTCATCGACCAGGTCAAGCAGGGCCTGGTCGATCGGGGCTTCGGCGCCGCAGCCAACATCAGCGTCCCGGAGACCGATCGCCAGATCGTCCTGCTTGAGGCCCCCCAGCTCGCGCAGATTCGCACGATCTACTCGCTGACATCCCCGATCGCCGCCAGCCTCATCTGGATCGCGGTGATCCTCCTCGTTGGGGCCGTCTTCCTCGCTCGACGCCGACCCCGCATGGCCGCGTGGGCCGGAGGCGGCGCAGCAGTGGGCGGGCTGGGGCTCGTCATCGGGCTGGGCATCGGCGAGCGGGTCTTCGTCAACACCCTCGAGAACACGCCGTTCGCGCAGGCATCCCAGACGTTCTACGACCAGTTGCTGAAGTTCCTCTACAACGGGGCGTACTCCCTCATCGTGATCGGCGTCATCATCTTGGCCGTCGGCCTCTACCTCTGCGGCGCGCGATGGGCGGCGGAGTTGCGGGCCGGGGTCAACAACCTCGCGTCGGACATCGCTGGCACGATCCCGCCAGGCCCGATCACCAACTCCGGAGCATGGGTGGCCAGCAATGCACGGTGGCTCCGCGTCGGGGTCGCCGCCATCTTCGTGCTCATCGTCATCATCGGCAATGACCTGTCGGTCGCCCGCACCATCTGGGCCGCGGTAATCGCGCTCATCCTCCTCGCGCTGATCCAGGTCTGGGCCGCAACAACGCGGACCGCCGACACGGAGGACGTCCCGGCCTAGTTGTCTCGGGCCTCCCACCAGGCGCGAAGTTCACGCTCGGCCTCGTCCGGTCCGAGTGGACCACGATCAAGCCTGAGTTCGAGCAGGTGGTTGTACGCCGCCCCGACCTCGCGGCCGGGCGGGATCCCGAGAATCTGCATGATCTGATTGCCGTCAAGATCCGGACGGATCGCGGCCAACTCCTCCTGCTCCGACAGTTGTGCGATGCGCTGCTCGAGACTGTCGTACGCGCGCTGCAGAGCCTCGGCCCGCTTGCGGTTGCGTGTCGTGGAATCCGCTCGGGTGAGCTTGTGCAGACGCGTGAGTTGCTCGCCGGCATCGCGCACGTAGCGCCGCACCGCGGAGTCCGTCCACTCGCCACTGCCATATCCATGGAAGCGCAGGTGCAACTCGGTCAGTTGGGCCACGTCGTCCACGACATCGTTCGGGTAGCGCAGCGCGGTCAGCCGCTTGCGCACCATGCGTGCGCCCACGACTTCGTGGTGATGGAAGGACACGCCGCCGTCCTTCTCGAAGCGTCGCGTCTTAGGCTTGCCGATGTCATGCAGGAGCGCGGCTAGCCGCAGGACCAGGTCGGGTTCGGTCGTCGGCTGGTGCGAGGTCTCGAGGTCCATCGCCTGCTCCATGACGGTGAGCGAGTGCTCGTAGACGTCCTTGTGGCGATGATGCTCGTCGATCTCGAGCTTCAGGCCGGGCAACTCAGGCAGGACGTAGTCGGCCAGACCGGTCTCCACCAGCACGGCGAGACCGAGTCGCGGGCGAGCAGAGAGCAGCAGTTTGCTCAGCTCATCGCGGATGCGTTCGGCCGACACGATCTCCAGCCGCGGCGCCATTGCCGTCATCGCGGTGAGCACGGGATCGTCGATGGTGAATCCCAACTGCGACACGAAGCGCGCCGCACGCATCATGCGCAGCGGATCGTCGCCGAAGGACTCCTCTGGTGTGATCGGCGTACGCAGGATGCCGGCAGCGAGATCGGCCATGCCGTCGTGGAGGTCGACGAACTCGAGCGTCGGCAGCCTCACCGCCATGGCGTTGACCGTGAAGTCACGCCGAGCCAGATCACCGGCGAGCGTGTCGCCGAAGGTCACCTCCGGCTTGCGCGAGTCGGGGTCGTAGGACTCGCGGCGGTACGTCGTGATCTCCAGGTGACGGTCGCCCTTGCGCGCACCGACCGTGCCGAAGCGCATGCCGACGTCCCAGACATGATCGGCCCAGCCGGAGACCAACTCTTCGATCCGTTCGGGACGGGCATCGGTGGTCAGATCGAGGTCATTCATGACGCCCGGGCGACCCAGCATGATGTCGCGGACGGGGCCTCCTACGAGGGCGAGCTCATGCCCGGCCTCGGCGAAGCGAGCGGCCAAGCCACCCAGCCCATCGGCGACCGCCAGGAGGGTCGCCGCGGGTGAGGTGGACCCCGGGGTCGCCGTCGCCATGGGGCGAGCCTAGGCCGCGCGCCCCCGGGGGAGGCCCCCGCGGCCGCAGTTATCCTCGGGGCATGGCTGACTCCGGAGCATCGAAGCGCTCCGGGCGGGGAGCCGGTGGGGCCAAACCCGCCTCCCCGGGGCGCAAGGCGAAGTCCGCCACCTCGTCGTCCCCCACCTCGGCCAAGCGTGCGGCACCGGCGCGCCGCTCGCCCCGCATGCCCAAGGTCGAGGAAACGTCCGCGGGTGGCCTGGTCGTCGATCGCACGGGCGACCTGATGAGGGCGGCGCTCATCGCCCGCCACGACCGACGTGGCCGGCTCGTGTGGTCGCTGCCCAAGGGCCACCTGGAGGAGGGTGAGACCCCTGAGGACGCCGCGATCCGCGAGGTCGAGGAGGAGACCGGGATCCGCGGCCGCGTCCTCGCCCCACTCGGCGTCATCGACTTCTGGTTCATCGCGGAGAACCGACGCATCCACAAGACCGTGCACCACTACCTCATGGAGGCCTCGGGGGGCGAACTCTCCGACGAGGATGCCGAGGTGGTGGAGGTCGCGTGGTTCCCTCTCACGGACATCCGGGAGCGTCTGGCCTACGCCGATGAGCGGCGTCTGCTCGACCGCTTGCCGGATCTGCTCGCGGACGCCGGGTGAGTCGCGGGCTCACCTCCTCGATCGCGCGGGCGATCTCCGTCGCTGTCGTCGGCGTGCTGCTCACCATCCCCGCGACGGCGTCGAGTGACGAAGAGACTTCCCCGGCGCGCATCACGATGACCGGTCTGGCGCCGGTCGCCCTCGGGTCCAGCGCGTCGTTGTCGATGAGCGGCACCGTGGCTAACACCGGGCTGTCGACGCTCACCGCCTTGAGCGTGCGCCTCACGCTCTCGACGGGACCGGTGGCGCAGCGCCGCGAGCTTCGCAAGGCCACGGACACCGAGGGGGGATACGGCTCCATCCCCGTCTTCGCCACGACCACGACGGTCGCGGAGTCGCTGGCACCCGGTGCCAAGGCGGACTATCGGATCTCGGTAGACACCTCGACCCTGCCGCTCGGAGCACCCGGCGTCTACGTCATCGGCGTCGAGGTGGTCGGCTTCGGACCCTCCGGCTACGTCATCCTGGACTCCACGCGCACGCTCATTCCCTACGTCCCCACCGAGGTCAGCCCGGTGAGCGTCGCCTGGCTATGGCCACTCGCGACGACACCCGGCCAGGCCCCGGACGACGTGTTGCTCGGAGAGAGCATCCCCCGCGAACTCGCACCCGGCGGCCGACTCGATGACCTCATCAGCGCGGGAGCGACGGCTCCTTCGCTCACGTGGGTCGTCGACCCTCAGGTGCTCCAGGTCGCCTCGGACATGTCCGATGGATACCTCGTGGACAAGGGGGGGCAGGTCCGCGCAGGCACGCAGGCCGCGGCCGCCGCGTCGTGGCTGGCACGGGCCCAGGAACTCCTCGGCACCCCGGAGGTGACCCGGCGGTCGGGCCCGCGTGAGCGCGCGATGTGGGTGATGCCGTACGCCGATCCCGACGCTGACGCACTCACGCGCGCGCAACTCACGACGGATCTCGTGCGGTCGACGACCGTCGCTCCGGAGATCGCCGCCCGGCAGCTCGACCGTGACCCCGACGGCACACTCGTGTGGGCGGCCGGCGGCAGGGTCGATCGTGGTGCCCTCGACGTGCTCGCGTCCGCGGGCGTGCGCACGATCCTGGTACGCGACAAGGCCGCACCCGTGACTATCGATCCGGGCTACACGCCCTCCGGCTACGTCGACATCGAAACGACCGGTGGCAGGGTGCGTGCCCTTGTCATCGATCCCGGCCTGCTTACCGCGCTCGATCTGCCGCAGGGGAATCAGGCGACGGTGCTCGCTGCTCGACAGAGATTCCTCGCGGAATTGGCCTACGTCGCACTCGAGCCAGCGGACCAGCCGCGCTATCTCATCGCCGCCGCGGCGAGTCCGCGCTGGGATGCCAACCCGCGCCTGCTGCGCGCGATTCTTGCGTCCTTGCGAAGTACTCCGTGGACCAGACTCGTCCCCGTGAGCACGGTCCTCGCCCTTCCGCAGTCCACGTCGGGACGCACATTCGATCCCGACGCGCGGCGCGGCCGCGAGCTCGCCGATGACTACCTCGCCCGCGTGACGCGCATCCAGGGCGACATCGAGTCGCTGCGCACGGTCCTCACCGATCCACTCCCGGTGACCATGCCGCTCAACTCCGCGCTCTTGCGTGCTGAGTCGAGTGCATGGCGCACCCGTCCACGCGAAGGCGACCGCCTCCTCGACACCATCGAGGCCTCCCTCGCCACGACAGCAGGCACCGTGTACGTCGTACCCCGCGACAACGTGGTCCTCAGTGGCGACCAGGGCAGCGTGCCCGTCACAGTGACCAACGACCTCGACCAGCCCGTGCGGGTCGGCCTCGTACTCACGGGCGAGCCGGCCGCACGACTGGATGCCGCGCCACTCCCAGCGGTGCAGATCGAGCCCGGCCGACGCGCGAGCCTCGAAGTGCCTGTCCGTGTCATCGGCGGGGACGCCCTGACCGTGGCCGTGCAGCTCACCGATCCGGCAGGCACGCCCTTTGGTCAGCCCGTCGCCTTGGAACTTCGCACCACGGCCTACTCACGCGCCGCGCTCTGGGTGGCCATCGCCGCGGCCGTGGTGCTCGTCCTCTTGGTCATCTACGACATCGTTCGGCGCTCCCGAGGGCGGCGAGGCCGGCCTGATCCTGCGGCGGAGTCGGCATGAGCGACCGACCGACCGATGCGCCCGGCGAGTCGGCAGAGCCGCCTCCATCGGGCTACCCCGACGGGGATGGGACGAGCGCCGATCCTGCCCTCGTCGCCGCGCCCTCGGGCCCGATCGAGGCAGCCGTAGCCCCGTCGATCGAGCCGGTCCGCATCTCCGACGAGGCGAGCACAGAGCAAACGGCGCGTGCCGACACACGATCGCTGATCGGGTCGAGTGCGGTGATGGCCACCGGCACGGTGATCTCCCGGGTCACCGGCGTCGGCCGCGACATCGCGCTCACGGCGGCCCTCGGCTTCTACCTCGTCTCGGACGCCTACTCCTTGGGCAACACGATGCCCAACGTCCTCTACATCCTCATCATCGGCGGAGCGCTCAACGCTGTCTTCATTCCCCAACTCGTGCGCCGGATGAAGGATGACGCCGACGGTGGACAGGCCTACGCCGATCGGCTCATCACGCTCGCCGGGCTCGTGCTGCTCGTCTTCTCGATCGCCGCGGTGCTTCTTGCACCCATCCTCGTCGATCTCTACGCCACGTCGGCGTACGACGATTCCCAGCGTGCTCTCGCGACCGCCTTCGCCCGACTGTGCCTGCCGCAGATCTTCTTCTACGGCATCTACGCACTGCTGAGTCAGGTGCTCAATGCTCGCGGTCGATTCGGCGCCCCGATGTTCGCGCCGATCCTCAACAACGTCGTCGCGATCGCGACCTTCCTCCTCTTCATCGCGATCGCCGGCACCTCGGCCGCAGCCGACGGGGTCCTCACTCCGGATCAGATCGCGATCCTCGGCATCGGCACCACTCTCGGCGTCGCCCTGCAGGCGCTCATCCTCATCCCCGTGCTCATGCGGGCGGGCTACCGCTGGCGGCCGCGCTTCGACTGGCGCGGCTCGGGTCTCGGCAAGGCCGGTCACCTCGCAATCTGGACCCTGCTGCTAGTCGTGGTCAATCAGGCCGGCTACGTCGTGATCACACGACTCGCCACGCTGGCCAACGTCAACGCCGCGGCTGCGGGCACGACTCCCGCGGGCCTGACGACGTACCAGAAGGCGCACCTCATCTTCATGCTCCCGCACAGCGTCATCACCGTGTCGATCGTGACCGCACTCCTGCCTGCACTCAGCCGCGTGGCGCATTCTGGGAGGTTGAAGCAGGTCGGCGCCGACGTGTCGGGGGCAATGCGTCTCGTTGCCGCGCTGATCATCCCGATCGGCGCAGTGCTCATGATCGTCAGTCCCGGCATCGCGATCCTGCTCTTCGGCTACGGTGCAGCAACGCCGGACCAGGCGCAGCTCGCCGGTCTCATCACGAGCGTCTTCATGCTCGGCTTGCTTCCGTTCACGCTCTTCTACGTGCTCTTCCGTGGCTTCTACGCCGTCGAAGACACGCGCACACCGTTCCTCGCCAGCCTGCTCATGAACGTCGTTGCGCTCGGGGTCGCCGTCCCGCTGTTCTACGCCGTGAGCGGCGGGGCCCAGGTCGCAGCGCTGGCCTTCGGCTATGTCTGCGGCTTCTGGGCCACATTCGTGCTCGCGTGGATCCTGCTCGCCCGACGCCTCGGCGGCCTGGACTCCTGGGCCACTGTCCGGTCTCTCCTGCGCATGCTCATCGCCGGCTTCATCGCCTTCTGCGTCATGTTCGGGACCGAGGCGGCGCTCACCGCCTTCGTCACCGGAGACAACCCCGCCAACACTCTCGGGGTCCTCATCGATGTCGTCGTACTCGGTGCCGTGGGGCTCGGCGTCTATCTCGCTGCGGCGTGGGCAATGCGCATTCATGAGGTGGGCGACGTGGTGAGCCTGATCCAACGCAAGGTGTGGCGCCGCTCATCCGGCAAAGCAGCGGGCGACGCCCGTACCCTCGAGGAGTGAGCGACAGGCGGATCGGCCGCTACATCCTCGACGTCCTGGTCTCCCAGACCGGGACGGTCGAGTTGTGGCAGGGCTTCGATCCGACACTGGACCGGCCGGTGTCGATCCGACTCGTCCCCGTGAGCGACCCCCGGGCGGCGGCTGCCGAGGCTGCGGCACGCGGGGCGGCCACCGTCGATGACCGCCGCGTCATCGCGGTGCTCGACATCCTCACCTCGGGCGACGGCGACCCGTCCGCATCACAGGGCTACCTCGTCATCGTCAGTGAATGGGTCGAGGGCCGCACCCTCACGGACATCTACGAAGAGCGTGAGGGTGAGCCGATCGAGATCGATGAGGTCGTGCCGGTGATGCGACAGGTGGCCATCGCGCTCCAGCACAGCCACGAGCTCGGGGTACACCACCGGCGACTGCGCCCGGGATCGCTGCTCATTGCCGAGACCGCGGACTTCGACGATCCCTTCACGCTGCTCGGCGACACCAACGTCGTGCGAATCCGCGGGCTTGCCGTCGATGCCGCGCTCTGGCCCGAGGAGGGACCGGGCAACGACGACCTCGTCGGAATCGGCTCGCTCCTCTACGCCATGCTCACCGGCCGCTGGCCACTCGGCCTCGTCGACGGCATGTCCCCCGCACCGCGCATCGGCGAGCGCCTGCTCCCGCCGTCCCAGGTCGTGGCCGACGTACCCCCGGCCATGGACGAAATCTGCATGCGCGCCATCGGTCCTGAGGCGACGGGTGACCAGCGGATCGACGCCTACCCCGACGTCGCAGCCATCGTGAGTGCACTCACCGCGTGGGAGCAGCGCCCCGGCAGGCGGACGCTGAGCCTGGCCCCGCGGGATAGAACCGATGCGGGCGGCGGACGACGCGCCTTGCGTGTGCTCGGACGCGCCGCACTCGCGGCCGCGGCCTTCGTCGCTGTCGCCGGCGTGGGTCTGGCCGGACTACGCCTGGCCCAGAGTGCCGAGTCGCCATGGGGTGTGACCGCCTCGGGGGCGCCGATCGACGTGCTCACCGCCACCGGCGAGGTCTCCACCTCCACCGACCTCGGCGGTAATCCAGGTGAGCTGACCCCGGTGAGCGCGATCGACTTCGACCCGCGCGGCGACGGGCAGGAGATGCCCGAGCTCGTGCCCAACGCGATCGATGAGCGCTCCGACACCGCGTGGACCACCGACACCTACTACTCCGCCGATCTCGGCGGCAAGCCCGGCACCGGCCTCGTACTCGACCTCGGCGAGTCGCTGCCGGTCAGCGCCGTGCGACTGGAGCTGGTCGGCTCGGGCTCCTCGGTCGCGGTTCTCGTCGCACCCGAGCCCTACCGCAAGACGAGCAAGTGGACACCACTCGCGAGCGCGCAGGGGATCGGGACCGCCATCGACCTGCGCGCCCCGCGACCTGTCGTCGGTCGCTATGTGCTCATCTGGTTCACGCAGCTCCCCCTCGTGGATGGTGTCTACGAAGGTGGCCTGCGCGACGTCATCGTCTTCCGTTGATCGTCCGCACTAGGCTCGCCACGTGAACGAGCAGACCGACAGCGAACTGCTCGCCGCACACTGCGCGGGTGATCCCGATGCCTTCACCGAGATCGTCCGGCGCCACCGCGACCGCCTGTGGGCGGTGGCCCTGCGCACGACCGGCAATCCCGAGGAAGCCAGCGACGCGCTCCAGGACGCGCTCATCTCCGCCTACCGCCGGGCCGACACCTTCCGCGGGGACTCCGCCGTCACCACGTGGCTGCACCGCATCGTGGTCAATGCCTCACTGGACAGGCTGCGCCGGCGCTCCGTGCGCGCCTGGGTGCCGCTGCCCGAGGAGGGCGAGGGGCCCGCACTGGTCGACCAGTCCCGACTCGCCGACCCCCGGGCGGCCGCCGAGACCAACGAGACCGTTGCGGAGGTCCGGGCCGCCCTCGACACGCTGCCCCCCGACCAGCGCGCCGCCATCGTCCTGGTCGACCTCGAGGGCTGGTCGGTCGAGGAGGCTGCCAAGGCCCTGGAGTGCCCGGTCGGAACGGTCAAGAGCCGCTGCTTCCGTGGCCGGGCCAAGCTCGCGGAGAGACTCGCCCATCTGCGGAACCAGGAGGGGACAGGTGCCGTCGTACCCCCGGATAACGACGAGATCACGACGCGCGGACCGGGATCGACAGGAGGTGGAGCATGAGTCAGGGAGATGACTTCTCCGGTGACCTGCCACCCCTCGACCCCGATCTTGCGGCGTGGCTCGCCAGCGATGAGCCCGATGCCATGCCCGCTGATGTGTGGGCGAACCTTGAGGCCCGCCTGGCCTCCGAGCCAGCCTTCGCACCGAGCGCCGTGCCTCCGGCCAGCGACTCGGCTGAGCCGCCTCTGTCGGGCCCCGTCGACCTCGCTGCCGCGCGGGCCCGCCGACGTCGCGGCCGTGTCCTGCCGATCCTTGCGGGGGCCGCGGGTGTCGCCCTGGTGGGGGCGGTCGTGCTCCCCTCACTGCGCTCCGCCGACCCTGCCCCGGTCGCCGACGGTGCGCCCACATCGCAGCCCCTGGTCGCCGCCTCCGCTGAACCCGGTGTCGAGTCCGGTGTCGACACGCCCACGGTCGCCGCACCGCAGCCGTCCGATGCCTCGCCCGCACCTGAACCTGTCGCCACGCCGAGCAATCCCGAGGGAGCCGCTGCCGTCATCGCTGAGCCGGTCATGCCGCGCGCGATGGTGTCGACCGGGACGGACTACACCATGGATGGGCTGCCCGCCCAGGTCATCACCCTCCTCGCCGATGCGGGTATGTCGGATGGCTCAGCGGTCGCGACCGCGATGACGGCGTCACCGTCACCCACCGCCATGCCCGGTGTCGGCCTGGCCTCGAGCCCTGAGGCGTTGGCCGACTGCATGAAGCGACTCGGTCTGGCTCCCGGCTCGGTGCCACTCGTGCTCGACACGGCCACGATCGACGGCCGCGAGGGCAGTGTCATCGTGACGGCCAGCCAGCTCGATCGCGCGGGTCAGCCCGCGAGCCTGCACGTCGTGGCCGTCGGCCAGGCGTGCACGGACGACGACGTCGTCGCTGCCCGCCACTGGGATCTGCCTCTCCGCTAGGGCGGGGGAATACCCCGAGGGGTACTCTCGTTGACTGCGCCTAGTCGGGCCGACGCCCGGCCCGGCAGGATGATCGTCGATATCGACCCTGGAGCGTGCACTGTGTCCGACGTCCGCGACGTCATCATCATCGGATCCGGCCCGACCGGCTACACCGCGGCGATCTACACCGCGCGTGCACAGCTCAACCCCCTCGTCTTCGAAGGAGCGGTCACCGCGGGCGGCGCACTCATGAACACCACCGAGGTCGAGAACTTCCCCGGCTTCCGCGACGGCATCATGGGCCCCGCGCTCATGGAGGAGATGCGGGCCCAGGCCGTGCGATTCGGCGCCGAGATGATCACCGATGACGTCGTCGACGTCCAACTCGACGGTGGCATCAAGACCGTGCGCGATGGCAGCGGCCGGGAGTACCAAGCGCGCTCAGTGATCCTGGCCATGGGCTCGGGCTACCGCGAACTCGATCTGCCCAACGAGAAGCGGCTATCCGGTCATGGCGTCTCATGGTGCGCGACCTGCGACGGCTTCTTCTTCCGCGATCAGGACATCGCGGTCGTTGGCGGCGGCGACTCCGCGCTGGAGGAGGCGACGTTCCTCACGCGCTTTGCCAAGTCGGTCACCCTGATCCACCGCCGCGACTCGCTTCGCGCGAGCAAGATCATGCAGGAGCGTGCCTTCAGCGATCCGAAGATCCACTTCGCCTGGAATTCCGAGGTCGTCGACATCCTCGGTGACGCCAAGGTGAGCGGTGTCGTGCTCAAGGACACCGTCACGGGCGAGACGCGCGAACTGCCGATCACGGGCCTGTTCATCGCGATCGGCCACGATCCGCGCTCCGAACTCGTCAAGGGCAAGGTCGCCGTCGATGACAACGGCTACGTCCTCGTCGAGGCGCCCAGCACGCGCACCAATGTCGCGGGAGTCTTCGCAGCCGGAGACCTTGTGGACCACATCTACCGCCAGGCCATCACGGCGGCGGGCACCGGCTGCTCGGCGGCTCTCGACGCCGAGCGCTACCTCGCTGCACACGAATAGGCGGGCGCACCCGTAGGGTGAGACTGCCCCGGAAGGAGAACCATGGCCACCAAGATCGTCACCGACGCATCCTTCGATGCCGACGTCCTCAAGAGCGACATCCCTGTCATCGTCGACTTCTGGGCCGAGTGGTGCGGGCCATGCCGCATGGTCGCCCCGATCCTTGAGGAGATCTCCGGGGAGTACGACGGCAAGATCGTCATCGCCAAGCTCAACGTCGACGAGAACCCCAAGACGGCCGCGTCCTACGGCATCACGTCGATCCCGACGATGAACGTCTACTCCGGCGGCGATGTCGTCAAGACCATCATCGGCGCAAAGCCCAAGGCTGCCCTCCTTGCCGACCTGCAGCCCTTCCTGCAGTAGGGCTTAGATGGCCGTCCTCCGCCGCGGGGACACCGGCGTCGCAGTCGCTGATATCCGCGCGCGCCTGGTGCGACTGCGCCTGCTCGATCCTGACTCCGAGTCGCCCCTGGATGATGCGGAGTACGACGACGATGTCGAGCGCGCTGTCCGCACCTTCCAGCAGCAGCGCGGCATCTCCGTCGATGGGATCTGCGGTCCTCAGACGATGCGGCACCTCGAAGAGGCGCGCTGGGGGCTCGGTGATCGGGTCCTGGCCTTCACCCCCGGCCACCTCATCCGCGGCGACGACGTCTTCGACCTCCAGCAGCGCCTCACGCGCATGGGCTTCGACTGCGGGCGCCCCGACGGGATCTTCGGCCCTCTGACGGACTCCGCGCTGCGCGAATTCCAGCGCAATGTCGGCATGGAGCCCGATGGCACCTGCGGCTTCACGACCTATTGGGCGCTCGAGCGCCTGACGCGCACCGTCGGTGACGGCGATGCGGTCGCGATCCGCGAGCGCCAGGCCATGGACGCCATGCGATCGGGTGTAGCCGGCAAGGTGATCGCACTCGATCCCGGCGGTGCTGACGCGGACCAGCGCTATGCGCTCGCCGAGGCGGCGATTGTGGCGGACGTGTGTGCGCGCATCGAGGGGCGTCTTGCCGCGCTCGGCACCCAGGTGATCTACACCCGGACGCCAACGCCTGAGCTCGTCAACGAGGCGGAGCGTGCGTCCCACGCCAACGCCGCGAACGCCGATCTGCTGCTATCCCTGCATGTCGAGCGCGTCGAATTGCCGGGTGCCAATGGCTTCTCCACGTTCTATTTCGGTGCACCGCTCGGCGGTCCGCACTCCGCCGGGGCGCGTGTCGTGGCCGAGCACATTCAGGAGCAGGTGTGCACCCGCACGGACCTCACCGACTGCCGAAGCCACCCGCGCACCTGGGATCTGCTGCGCCTGACGACGATGCCCACCGTCTGGGTCGAGATGGGCTACCTCTCCCACCCGGGCGATGCCGCGCGGTTGAGCGATCCGCGTTTCCGGGACACCCTCAGCGAGGCGATCGCCATTGCGGTGACCACCTTCTTCGCCCCCGCCCCCTGACGGTCAGGCGCCGCCGGTGCGCAGGCTAGGCCGAATTCGCGAGCCCATCGATGACATGCACGCCCGGGTACTGTGCGATCGCCGCTCCAGGCAACACGATCTTGGATCGGCGCACACCACTTCCGATGACGATGGCCGGCTGCTCGACGACGCGGGAGTCCACCAGGATGGGCCAATCTGACGGCAAGCCGATCGGCGTGATGCCGCCGTACTCCATCCCCGTCATCTCCACGGCATCGTCCATCGAGGCGAAGGAGATCTTGCGGACGTCGAGCCATCGGCGCGCGACACCGTTGACGTCAGCGCGCGTCGTTGCGAGCACCAGGCACGCGGCCATGCGCACCTGGCCCTCGCGTTTGCCGGAAAGGACGACACAGTTGGCCGACGCTTCCAGCGGCACGGCATAGGCCGCGCAGAAGGCTGCGGTGTCGGCGAGGTCGGCGTCGATGGGGGCCACACCGACGGAGTCCGCTTCGCTCCAATTCTCGAGAGCGGCGGCCGTCGGAGTCGCCAGGAGATCCACACGCTCGAGCGCAGGGGTGACATCGAGGGTGCCCAGGGGCATCATGTGCCGATGACACCACATCGGGGGACCGGGTGACCCCGCCACGGTGCGATCGGAATACCCCAGGGGGTATACTCGTCGGACCCGAGAGAAGGAGAACGACCCATGTGCAGCCCCGCTCCCTGCCACTCCTGCGGCAAGGTCACCTGGTCCGGTTGTGGCGAGCACGTCGATCAGGTCATGGCGCAGATCCCCGAGCCTCAGCGCTGCACCTGCCGCTAGCCGACCCCGCACCTGCCGTCCCACGCCGGAGGGGTCATGCCCGCCCGCTCCGCTGACGGCGCCCTGCGCGGCGAGCGCATGGCCGCCATCCTCGTCCGCCTGCGCGAGCATGGAGAAGTGCACGCGACCGATCTCGCGGCAGAGTTCGGTGTCTCGCAGGCGACATTGCGCCGTGATCTCGCCATTCTCGAAGAGCAGGGCCTGTGCACGCGCCGTTACGGCGGCGCCGTCCCGACCGAATCAAGCACCGAACTCCCCGTCGCCTACCGCGATAGGCGTTCGAAGAAGGAGAAGGCCGCCGTCGCGGCCGCAGCCGCGAAACTCCTCCCTTCGGGGCCGCAGACCGTGGGCTTCACTGGCGGCACGACGACCAGTGAGATCGCGCGCGTGCTTTCCTCTCGCCTGGACCTGGTCGTCGTCACCAATGCGCTCAATATCGCCAGCGAAATGGCGGCCAAGCCGCGCATCCGTGTCGTGGTCTCCGGGGGTGTCGCACGCTCGCAGAGCACCGAGCTCGTCGGCCCCTGGGCAGAGTCGGCGCTCGCTCAGGCCAGCATCGGAACGGCATACATCGGGGTCGACGGGATCGATCTAGCTGAGGGCCTGACCACGCATGATCCGGTCGAGGCCCGTACCAACGCCGTGCTGCTCGAGCGGGCGGAGCGCGTCATCGTGGTCGCGGACTCGAGCAAGGTGGGTCGAGTGCTGCCGGGACGCATCGCACCGCTCAGCGCCGTGCACGTGCTCGTCACCGACGACGGGATCACGACAGACGTCGCGAGCGCGCTCGATGCGCGTGGCATCCAGGTCGTCATCGCCTAGGCGGAGACTGAGCAGCTGATCTGATTCCTCAGCCGGATACGCAGGGCGACCGCCATGAGGATCACCGACGCCACCGCAAGGAACGGCTGCACGGGCGCGAACCATGTCATCGCACCGGACGTGCCCAGCGCGATGAGCACGAGCTTGTTGCAGACCGGGCAGCCCACGGCAAAGTAGGCGACGAAGGCACCGGCGATGCCGAGCTTGGACGCCTTGGCTTCCTCCCCTGCCTCGCCTGTGGATTCGGTGTCGGTCTGCCACGGCTCCTTGACGTAGGTCGCCATGAGGAGTCCGCCCAGGATGCCGGTGAGCACCACGATGGGGTAGGACCACCAGGTCACCTCGATCGCCCGGCCGAAGACCGGATTGGGGATCACAGCGGTCGGCAGCGCCACGAGGATGGCCGTGGCGACGCCTCCGAGCACGGCCACGCGCCAGCGGCGAGCGGTCCAGCCCGACAGGGACGGCTTCGCCGGCCCGCCGGGCTTCTTCGGTGCGGTCTCGACCATTCTATCAGCATACCCCCAGGGGTACCTCAGAGTGCAAGGGGAATTCCGGAACCGGGGTCCGCTGGCAGACTCCGCGCATGGATCTCACCCAACTCACCGCCACCGAGCTCATCGAGCTCTACCGCACCGGCGAGGCCTCCCCTGTCGAGGCGATGCAGCAGACACTCGAGCGGGTCGAGCGCGTGGATCCGCTCATCAACGCCTTCATCCTCGTCGATGCCGACGCTGGCCTCGCAGCCGCGCGGGCGAGCGAGGACCGCTGGGTCGCCCACCGTCGGGACGGATCGCCCGTCGGTGCGGTCGAGGGAGTGCCGACCACCATCAAGGACATCCTGTGGACCAAGGGCTGGCCGACCCTGCGCGGCAGCCGCGCGATCAGTCCGGACCAACCGTGGGACGCCGACGCGCCATCGGTCGCGCGTCTACGTGATGCCGGAGCCGCGATGTTCGGCAAGACCACCACACCGGAGTTCGGGTGCAAGGCCGAGACCAATTCCCCACTCACCGGCATCAGCCGTAATCCCTGGGATCCCACGCGCACGCCCGGCGGATCCTCCGGCGGCACGGCTGCTGCAATCGCCGCTGGTCTGGGCCAGCTCAGCATGGGCACCGACGGCGCGGGAAGTGTCCGCATCCCCGCCGCTTTCTGCGGCAACGTCGGCATGAAGGCGAGCTTTGGGCGCGTGCCGGCGTACCCCCTGTCACCCTTCGGCAGCGTGGCGCATGTCGGCCCCCACACCATGAGCGTCATGGATTGCGCGCTCATGATGAATGTCATCGCGCAGCCGGACCCACGCGACTGGACGTCCCTGCCCTACGACGGTGTGGACTACCTCGTCGATCTCGATGCGGGTATCCGTGGCATGCGTATCGCCTACTCGCCGACCCTTGGCTACGCCAAGGTCGATCCCGAGGTGGCCGGACTTGTCGAGGCGGCCGTGCGCGAACTCGAGTCGCTCGGTGCCCTCGTCGAGCAGGTCGATCCGGGCTTCGAGGATCCGCTCGACATCTCGACCGGGCTGTGGTTCGTCGCGTCCAAGACGGTCTACGACTCACTCGGGCCGCAGGGGCAGGCCGTCACCGATCCAGACTTCGCGGCGCAGGCGGACCAGGGCGCGGAGTTCAGCTCCCAGGACGTGCAGTTGCTCACCCTTAAGCGCAACGCGCTGGGGACCTCGATGCGTGACTTCATGACGCGATACGACGTCCTGGTGACCCCCGCGGTCGCGATCCCGGCCTTCGAGGCTCGCCCTGCCGGTGCAGTGCCGATGACACCCGAGTCCATGCTGTCGTGGACGCCCTTCAGCTATCCCTTCAATCTCACCCAGCAGCCAGCCATCACCGTGCCGTGCGGGCTGACCTCAGCGGGACTGCCGGTCGGGCTGCAGATCGTCGGCCGTGCGCATGACGATGTCACGGTCCTGCGTGCGGCCCGTGCCTACGAGTCCGTGCATCCGGCACCGCGTCCGGTGATCTGAGTCCTAGAGCGTCAGGGCGGGGAACGTGGACGCGCCAGGCAACGAATGCGTCTGCACCTGCTCGCCCGTGAAGTCCACATCGGTGAGGGTGATCTTGCGGAAGCAGACGTCCCCATGGGTGCGCAGGCTGTACGTCGCCTCTGTGAGATTGGCGATCGTCGACCAGAGGGTCTGATCCTGCTCCTGTGTGTTCGCGCTGGCCTTGGCGAATCCCGGGAGCAGGTCGAAGTTATTGAGCATGTGCATCATCGACATCTCCGCGGCAGCGCCGTCAGCACTGGCGTCCGCTGTCGCGACGTAGGCCGCAGCCCTGACGAACCTCCCTGGAGGAGTCGCATCGCCGGGGATGCCCCGCATGCCCTCGCCGGCACCGAGTGGAGCGAGGGCGACACCGTTGAGCGTCACTCCGGCGGGATTGACCGGATTGAGATTGACGTAATTGCGCAGATTGGTCAGGTGCCAGTCGAAGTACGGCGCATTCGTCATGACGCCGATGGGGTTGTCATGGATCGTCATCGCGCCCGACTGCCACTCCACCACGATTCCGTTGCCGGCTGCGTCGTCGAACCTGAAGTGGACGTCGAGTGAGACGGGGCTGCCGGACCAGTTGACGACGTGGACTCGTGTGAGCGCGTCACGGGCCTCGGTGACTGTGGCGCAGGTGCTGAGGACGTAGGCGATGACGTGCGTCGCAATGAGCTGTTGGTTCGCTGGCACGTCCGACGCGTCGCCGTAGTCGCAGAAGCCCGGCATGTAGAGCAGTCCGCCGTACATGCCCTTCTCGTTGAGACCATCGGTGAGACCGATCGGGCCCTCCACGGCCATAGCGGGGAAGGCATTGACCCCGACGACTCCGTGCACGGTGGTCCAGGTCGCGCCCGGCGCGCCGGCTGATGTCGCGCTGGTGAGCTGGATGCCACGCGGAATCACCGACAGTGTGGCATCGAGCAGGACGGGGAACTCCATGGTGCGACCCGTGACGGGAGTCCCGTCAGTCGCGCGGATGCGAAGGCTTGTGCACATGGCCGCGAGTCTATGGTGCGCGCACGAGCACTCATCCCCTAGCCGAGAAGAGCCTTCATCCGATCCGCGACGATCCCAATCGACTTGACCGGGGCGACACGAGACAGGCGGTCGAGCATGCGGGCATCGGATCCGATGAGAATCCGGAAGGTACCCTCACGCACGCCTTCCACGATCTGATGCGCGGCTTCATCGGCCGATGTCATCTTGGACGCGGCGCCGTCTGGCATCGTCGGAGTCTCCACACCGGAGTTCGTGGTGATGTTGGTGCCGACCGCGCCGGGGATCACGAGGACGACGGACACGGCAGTGTCCTTCAGCTCGGCGTAGAGGCACTCGGTGAGCAGGCTGACCGCAGCCTTGCTGGCTCCGTACACACCTTGGCCGGGCACGGGCACGAGCGCACCCATGCTCGACGTGTTCAGCACGACGGCCTCGGGTCGCTGCACGAGGAGCGGCAGGAAGGTGGTCGTGACGTAGTAGGTGCCCCAGAAGTTGACCGCCATGACCTTTTCAGCGACGGGAAGTGGCAACTCCATGACGGGATCGAAGGGCTGGATGATCCCCGCGATGTTGAGCACGCCATCGACGTGGCCGTGGTGAGCGATGACGGCATCGGGCAGCGCCCCCACTGCGGACATGTCGGAGACATCCATGGGGTGAAGGCTCAGTCGACTGCCCGCCCGCGCCAGCGTGGCCAACTGCTCCAACGCGTCGCCGTGCAGATCCACCGCCGCGACACGCGTACCGCGGCCGAGAAGTTGCAGGGCAGTGGCACGTCCGATGCCACTCCCAGCCCCTGTGACAACGAAGACCTTCCCGGACAACTGCATGACGCACCTCCTTGAGCGAGTGTGCGCCTCCTATCTCCACTCGTCCAGGGCCAATGTGCCTATGTGAACGTTGTCTAGAGGGGACTCACCTTCTGCTTAAGCCTCACGAGCTTGTTGTCCCGAATTTGATAGGTGTCGGTGACCAGTAGATCGGGGCAGCACCGCGGAGCGTCTGCGGTGTAACTTCCACCCGCCACCACGATGCGGTTGTGCTTGATCGCGAGCGACGTGAATTGGAACATCTCAAGGCGAATCGTGATCTGGCGCGGCTGCTTGCCGGCTAGGAAGACGGTCAAGAACTGGTCCTGGGCGCCACCCGCTCCTCGGGCACAGGTCCAGGCAACAACTCCGTCCTCCATCTTGCGGCCATCCACCTGGCGACCGATGTAGCCGACTCGATACTTGTTCGGCCGTACGGTCAAATCGTCAGGGCATGCCCGGGTGTTGAGGAAGCGCTCCATGTAGCCGCGCCACATGGGCGAGGGATCGCACCAGCCATCCTTCATGAGGTCCTTGACGACTCGGTGAGGTGCACCCTTGGCGAAGGCCAGGTCACCGGCATCCGAACAGGGCCAGGGACCCAGGAGCGACACGTCCTGCCACGATCCCCCCTCCTTGGTGACGAGCTCGGGATAGGGATCACCCGCGACACCTGCACACTCCGGTGTCGACTTAGGTCGATACCCGACGATGACCCAATTCGGGTCGCGCGTGAACTGCAGCGGGCGTCCGTAGCAATCGCGCTTGTCCTCCGTATTGGGGTAACCGACGTCCGCCCAGATCTCCTGCCACTTCTCGTCGCTCACCTCGGTGGTCGCTCGATCAGCGGCCGTCGCCGGAGGAATGGTCGCGAGGGTTGCCATGAGGGCTAGCGCGAGACCTGTGCCGAGAGTTCGAAGTCTCATGGGCGCAGGGTAGGCCCCACGGGTGGCGTGTGTCACCGCGGCGGACGAAATCGGGACACTGGCAGCACACCAGGATCGTCGCGCTTACTGGGCCATATCGACGAAGCGGGAGTAGTGGCCCTGGAAGGCCACGGTGATCGTCGAGGTGGGGCCGTTGCGGTGCTTGGCAACAATGAAGTCAGCCTCGCCCGCGCGCGGGGACTCGCGCTCGTAGGCGTCCTCGCGGTGCAGCAGGATCACCATGTCAGCATCTTGCTCGAGGCTGTTGTGCACGGCGATGCCATCGGCGATGAAATTGTGTGTGCCGGGGACGGTCGCGTCGTAGACCTCCTGCACGCCGAGGGACTCGATCGAGGTGATCTCATCCCAGTGCACATCATTGGTGGCCATGAGCTCAAGGTCTGCTGACTCCAGGACGGTGGCGACTCGTCCCAGTCGCTCACGACTGGGTGCGTGCTTCCACATGGTGCTGCCACAGAAGGAGGTGCCCATTGCCGTAGCGAATTCACGGTGGGTGATCCCTGCATCACTGATGACCTGCTTGACGTCGTCCCAGATCTCGCGCGGCACCGTGTCGCGATTGGTGTTGGGCTCGATCGTCTCCAGGATTGCAAGCAATCGCCTGCCGATCTGGCCCCGCTCACCGTGCGCATTAATACGGCGCAGGAAGACCTTCTGGTCGGCAGCCCCTGAGATATCGACCCAGTAGCAGGGCCGATACCCCGCCTTGGCCACTGTGCGAATGCGGGCAATGATTCCAAAGCGCAGGAGCAGCCGCGCCACGTCATCAGTGAGGCGACGGCTCGTGGAGGAGTAGTAGATCCGACCACCCTTGCCTGAACGAGTGATCTGAATGGACCCATCCGTCGCCCAAAGATGGCGTAGGAAAAGTGCGATCTGCTGCTTGGGGGCACAGAAGACCTCTGCCGGGACGAACTTCTCGTGGCTGCGCTTGCCGAACAGGCCAAGCTCGTCAAGCCACGCGTTGATGGGATTGCGGACGCCGTGCGTCACCGGCCGATTCGATGCCAGTCGAAGGGTGAGGCAGCGGGCCTGGGGATAGTCATCGACCGATGCGCGCACATCGAAGGCCCGAGTCGCCGCACCACGAACGGCCTCGAGGTTCGCAGGGTCCTTGGTGGCGTAGCGCAGTGGCTGACGCGGCAGCATCGAACCGTCGCCAATGAGGTGGGCGAGCACCACGAAGTGGTCATCGGTCCACATGTCGAACTCGACCTCGGGAGCAGGTACGTGACGCGGGGTGGCGATGCGATCTCCCGCTTCAAGTTCGCCGAGGCTTCGCCAGCCGCGGTAGGTCAGCAGGGGATGGTTGGCGGTGAGCTCCACGACCCGGCCGCTCGCCGTCGTCAGCCTGAAGACCTCCTTGCGCCCGGTCGAGAAGACGTGAGTCATGATCCGTGGGACGTAGCGCAGCGAATCATCGAGTGACCACACCGGGATGAGTCGCTCCCCGCTCTCCATCAGATCGCCGATGGTGACCTCGGACCCGATGTCCGCGCGCATGATGCGAGTCGATGCCGTGAGGCATCCTGATTCGCGTAGGTCCGACAGCATCGGACGCTTGTCGGTGCGCTGCTCCGGCCCGCGATTCAACTGGCTCACCGCGACCACGGGGACGTCGAGTTCCTTGGCCAGGAGTTTGAGTGAGCGGGAGAACTCGCTGACCTCCTGCTGGCGGCTCTCGACCTTCTTGCCGCTTGTCATGAGTTGCATGTAGTCGACGACGACGAGACGCAGGTCGTGACGCTGCTTCAGGCGCCGGCACTTGGCGCGGATCTCCATCATTGTGAGGTTGGGTGAGTCATCGATGAAGAGTGGGGCATCGCTCACAGTGCCCATCTTGGTGGCGAGCTTCTGCCAGTCGTTGTCGCTCATGTTTCCGCTGCGCATGTGATGCAGGGCAATCTGTGCCTCAGCCGACAGCAGGCGCATGAGGATCTCATTGCGCCCCATCTCCAGGGAGAAGATGACGCTCGCCAGGCCGTTCTTGATGCTCGCTGATCGCGCGAAGTCCAAAGCCGCCGTGGACTTTCCGAGAGCAGGCCTCGCCGCCAGGATCACGAGCTGACCGGGGTGCAGACCATTGGTGAGCGCGTCAAGATCGGAGAAGCCGGTCGGCACACCCACCATCTGGCCACCGCGGTTGGCGATCGCTTCGATCTCGGTGAGTGCGCCGTCCATGAGGTCCCGCAGGGGGAGGTAGTCCTCGGCTGTGCGTCGCTCGGTGACCTCGTAGACCTCGGCCTGCGCCCGATCGACGACGTCGTCGACGTCGCCTTCGCCGGCGTAGCCCATCTGCACGATGCGGGTGCCCGCCTCGACCAGGCGGCGCAGGATCGAGCGCTCCTTGACGATCGCGGCGTAATAGCCCGCATTGGCAGCCGTCGGGACGAGCGACACAAGCGTATGCAGGTACGACGCTCCACCGATGCGGCCGATCTCGCCGGTGCGAGTGAGCTCAGCAGCCACGGTAACGGCGTCGGCGGGATCGCCCTTGCCGTAGATCGTGATGATCGCGTCGTAGATGGTCGCGTGGGCCGGGCGATAGAAGTCGCCATCGCGCAGCACCTCGACGACATCCGCGATCGCGTCCTTGCTCAGCATCATCGCGCCGAGGACGGACTGCTCCGCCGCGACATCCTGGGGAGGGGTGCGATCTGAGGGAGGGCCGCCGCCGTCGTCATAGGGCACGGGGAGTTCAGCGACGCTCACGCGCACTCCTCTCCGATCGTGCTGGCGACAGCGGCCGACCCCACCACTGCATCACGGGGGTCCGACAGTCGTGGATCCTCGACAGAGGGACGCACCCCTGATCTGCAGGGGCCCCGGCCGAGGAACCTAGGTACTGGGAGGTCCCCGCGTCCATCAGGCCTGTGGGCAAGGTTGTGGATAACCGGGGGAGACTCGCCAGGGAGCCCGTTCACAGGCTGGGGACAACCTGGGGACCCACATCCTATCTATCCCACAATGTGGCCTCTGACGTGGGAAGACTCTGTCCCGGGGCTGTGCAGGAAAAGTTCTTCGATATGGCCTGCCCGTGGCTCCCGAGTGAACCGCGGATGACCCTCTATCCACCGTCCGTGCGAACGCTAGCGTCCGCACGGTGACCACCGAGGGCCTCGATCGCGGCATCGCCCGGCTGGCGATCCCGGCCTTCGGTGCCCTGCTGGCCCAGCCCCTCTTCCTGCTCGTCGATGCTGCGATCGTCGGCACCCTCGGCACCGCGCAGCTCGCCGGGCTCGGGGCCGCATCCACGATCTTCGGCACTGTCGTCGGGCTGTGCATCTTCCTGTCCTACGCCGCGACCGCCGCGGTCGCGCGACTACTCGGTGCGGGGGACCGCGCGGGTGCGCTGTCACAGGGTGTGGACGGCATGGCCCTCGGCGTCGGTCTTGGCGTCGTCATCGGTGCGGTCACGTTCGCGTTCGCCGAGCCGCTCATCACCGCGCTCGGCACCTCCGGCGAGGTGACGCCGTACGCCGTCACGTATCTGCGCATCGTTGCCATCTCCTTCCCCGCCGTGCTTGGGGTGCTCGCTGCAGTGGGTGTGCTGCGCGGACTGCAGGACACGCGCACGACGCTCTACGTCACGATCGTCATGGTCGTGGTCAACCTCGTGCTCGATATCGTCTTCATCTTCGGATTTGGCTGGGGTATCGGTGGCAGTGCCGCCGCCACCGGACTGGCTGAACTCACCGGCCTGCTCGCCTACGGCTTCATCCTGCTACGCAACGCACGTCGGGCGCGCGTCACAATCGTGCCGAGTGGAGTCGGGGTCATCCGCGCCGCACGGGATGGCGTTCCGCTCTTCGTGCGGTCGGCGGCGCTCCGTGGCGTGCTCGTGATCGCGGCTGCCGTCGCCGCCCGACTGGGCGATCAGGAGCTCGCGGCGTACCACGTGACCGTCACACTCTTCTTCGCCCTCGCCCTGGCACTCGATGCAGTGGCGATTGCGGGACAGGCGCTCACCGGCAAGTCGCTCGGATCGGGCGAGGTGGCGCAGTCGCGGGTGATCGCACGCCGCATTGTCTGGTGGTCGGTGTGGCTCGGTGTCGGCCTCGCGGTGATCATCTTGGCGCTGCGACCGTGGCTGCCCCAGTGGTACGGCGACGATGCACAGGTCTCGGCACTGATCTCCTCCGCCCTCCTTGTCCTCGCCCTGCTCCAGCCGATGGCGGGGATCGTCTTCGCACTCGACGGCGTGCTCATCGGCGCGGGCGACACCCGCTGGCTGGCCTGGGCGCAGGTGGCGGTCTTCCTCGCCTTCCTGCCGGCGGCGTGGCTCGTCCTCGTGGGCGACGGCGACGTCGCCGACCTGTGGTGGGCGCTGGGCTGGTTCCTCCTCGTCCGCACCGTCCTGGTCGTGTGGCGGGCACGGGGGAGTGCCTGGCTCATTACTGGAGCGACCCGGCCGCGGTAGCGTCACCGCGTGCGCGGCGTGCTCCTCGATGTCAATGAGACGGTCCTGGACCTGTCAGGTCTGCAGCCGGCATTCGATCGCATCGGCCTGCCCGACGCGATGCCCGTGTGGTTCGCTCTCACGCTGCGCAACGGATTCGCGCTCGCGGCCAGTGGAGACTGTCGGACATTCGCTGATGTCGCGCGAGACGCCCTCGTCTCCCTCGACCCGGGGCGCCTGTCTGCCCGGGACGGTGACGTCCTACTCGAGGCCTTCGCGCAGTTGTCGCCGCACCCGGACGTCGAACCGGGGCTGCGCAGGCTCGTGGACGCCGGAATCCCGGTGATGACCCTCACGGTCGGCAATGCCGACATGGTCGCCAGCATCTTCGATCGCCACGGGATGGCCGACCTGGTCGTCGGACATCTGTCAGCAGCCGATATCGGGCGGTGGAAGCCGGCACCTGCTCCCTACCTCGCCGGATGCTTGGCCCTAGGTCTCCAGCCACGCGACGTCACCATGGTCGCCGCGCATGCCTGGGACCTCCACGGTGCTCACCGAGCCGGCTTGCGCACCGCGTGGGTATCCCGCCAGGAAACTCACCCCTCCACCGTCTTCGACGCACCCGACATCACCGGCGTGGACCTGCGTGATGTCGCCGGGCAGATCGCGGAGTCAGCGCCACGATGAGCCTCCTCGCCGTGGTCATCTCCAATCCCACCGTCGGTGCCGAGCTCGGTCACCTCGGTGAGTGGCTCGATGCCCGGGGCTTCGAGGTGCGCCGCCTCATCCGTGACGATGTACTGCCTATCGATGCGGCGGATGACGCTGACCTGCTCATCGTGCTCGGGTCGGAATGGACTCTCGCCCGAGTGATGGACGGCGAGGAGGATCCCCCGCACGCGGCCGACGCTATCGCCGCGGAGATCGAGCTCGTACGCCGCCGCGTCGACCGGGATGCACCGATGCTGGGCATCTGCTTCGGTGGCCAGCTGCTCAGTCGTGCCCTCGGGGGCACCGTGACACGACAGGGCACCGCGCACATCGCCTGGGAGACACCGCAGACCTCGCTGGACGAACTCGATGCGCCGTGGGTGCTCCTGCACAATGACGCCTTCACGGTGCCCCCGGGAGCCGAGGTGCTCGCCGAAGCCGACCATGCACCCGTGGCCTTCCGGCACGGCCGCGCCTGGGGTGTGCAATTCCACCCGGAGGTCGATGCGGAGATCCTGGCCCACATGTTCGTCGACGTGGGCACACCGAGCGACATTGCTGACGAGCAGGTGCGCTACCTGCGATCACGTGCGGCCGATCAGCGAGCCGATAGCCTGCGGCTCTTTGATCACTTCTGGGGGGACGTCTCGTGACGTACCGGATCACCGCGGTGTGCCTGGGCAATATCTGCCGCTCCCCGATGGCCGAGGCGGTCATCCGCGCACGTGTTGAGGACTCAGGCCTAGCGTCTCAGGTGCTCGTCGACTCCGCCGGCACCGACGGCTGGCACATCGGTGAGGATGCGGACCCGCGCGCGCTGCAGACGCTGCGATCGGCCGGCTACGACCTGGCCCACTCGGGCCGTCAGATCACCACCGAGTGGTTCATTGAGCCTGGCCATCCCGACCTGCTGCTCACCATGGACTCCGGCAACTACGCCACGGTCACCGCGCTCGCACCGGATCCGGTCGCACGTGAGCGAGTGCGCATGTTCAGATCCTTCGACCCTGCGCTCCGCGACGTGCCGGCCGGTGACCCCCGTCTCGACGTACCCGATCCGTGGTTCGGCGCCCATGACGGGTTCATTGAGGTACTCGCCATGATCGAGGCGGCTGCCGATGGATTGATCGCCGATCTACCGACCCTCATGGGACGGCCGTAGACCTTCGGCGTCCTGAGTTCCGACCAAAGAAAACGACGCTCCGTAACAGTGACGGTCGGCCCGTCGTGTCACGAAGCGTCGTTTTCGTGGTGGAGCAGTGGTCTGAACTAGTTGGCGGTCACGGTGAAGGACACCGACGCGGTGACGTCCGGTGACACCCGCACGCGCGCCTTGTGGCTGCCGATGGCCTTGACGTGCGAGACCTCGACCGAGCGCTTGTCCAGGAGCGGACCGCCGGCCTTGCGTACGGCGGCGACGAAGTCGGCGTTGGTGATGGAGCCGAAGAGCTTGCCGGTCTCCCCGGCACGTGCCGGGATCACGACGGCGAGGCCCTCGAGCTGCTCCTTGACCTCCTTGGCGTGAGCCAGGTCGCGGATCTCGCGGGCATCGCGCGCACGCTTGATCTGCACGATCTGCTTCTCGCCGCCCGCGGTCCAGGGCATCGCCATGCCGCGCGGCACGAGGTAGTTGCGGCCGTAACCGTCCTTGACGGTGACGACATCACCGGGGATGCCCAGACCGTCGACTGCTTGGGTGAGGATGATCTTCATCGCTACCTCGCTGTGCTCGTGTAGGGCAGCAGTGCCATCTCGCGCGCGTTCTTCACGGCCTTGGCGACCGCCCGCTGCTGCTGCATGGTGAGACCTGTGACGCGGCGTGAGCGGATCTTGCCGCGGTCGGAGATGAACTTGCGAAGCAGGTTGACGTCCTTGTAGTCGATGTATGTCACGTCCGGTGCAAGCAGCGGCGTGCCCTTCTTGACGCGTGCCGGCTCACTCGAGCGCTTGTCGCGGCGCGGTCCCTGGCCCATTGGATCTCCTTCGGAATGACTGTGTGTGTCTAGAACGGGGGTTCGTCGAAGGCTGCGCCGCCACCACTGGGGGCCGCCCACGGATCATCGGCGGGAGCTCCGCCGCCGGAATTGCCGCCACCGGAGAAGCCGCTGTCACCGCGCTGGGTGCGGGTGACCTTGGCGGTGGCGTAGCGCAGCGCCGGGCCGACGTCGTCGACCTCCATCTCCACGACGGTGCGCTTCTCGCCCTCGCGTGTCTCGTAGGAGCGCTGCTTGAGGCGCCCCTGCACGATCACACGCATGCCCTTCTGGAGGGACTCGGCGACGTTCTCGGCGTACTGGCGCCAGACGCTGCAGCGCATGAAGACCGGATCGCTGTCCTTCCACTCATTGGTCGCCTTGTCGAGGTATCGCGAGCTCGCGGCGACAGTGAAGGATGCGACGGCGGCACCGCTCGGTGTGAAACGCAACTCGGGATCGTTGGTGAGATTGCCAACGACCGTGACGTTGATGTCTCCGGCGGCCATGACCTACGACTCCTCCGGGCGCGTGACCTTCGTGCGCAGCACGGCCTCATTGAGGTTGAGCTGGCGATCGAGTTCGGCCACCGCGGCGGACGAGGACGTGACCTCGAGGACGGCGTAGATGCCTTCGGGCTTGTGGGCGATCTCGTAGGCGAGGCGTCGTCGACCCCACACGTCGACCTTCTCCACACTGCCGCCGTCCTGCTTGACGACGTTAAGGAAGGTCTCGAGTGACGGGGCGACGGTGCGCTCCTCGAGATCGGGGTCGAGGATGACCATGACTTCATATCGGCGCATGCGGTCGCCGACCTCCTCTGGACTCATCGGCTCCGGTCTCTCCGGAGCAGGAGGTGGGGGATGTATCCCCAGCGGTCCCGGGTGGGACCTCGTAGAGGGTACGCCGAGCGGCAGAGATCGCCTAATCCGCCTCAGCCGTAGGTGTCGCGTGGGCCGCGACCCGGCACGCGCCGAGAGCCCATCTCGCGCTTGGGAGGGGCCGGCCCCATCACCTTGATCCGGTCGACGACACCGGCACCGAGGAGGGTGGCGATGCGGCCGTGGATCTGAGGGATGAGGATGCGTACCTGCGTCGCCCACGCGGTCGAGTCAGCGCGCAGGATGAGCTCGCGGCCGGCGTCGGTCTCCTGCACGGAGTCGGGGGTGACGTGGTCAGCGACCTGATCGCCGACGATCTCGGGCCATCGGGCGATGAGCGAGCCTGATCCCACCTGGGACTCGTAGCCGTGATCGCGTAGCCATCCCTGCAGGACCGTGTCGAGGGTCTTGGGATCGCGGTCGTCGCCGTACTGCGGCCGCCTCCGTGGGGGAGCCCCGCGGGGGGGCTTCGCGCGGCTGCTCGCCTTGGCTCGCGCGAGAGCCGCACGCGCCAGGTCGCTCGTGCCTTCTGAACCCTCGGTGTCCGTCACGCTGGTCCACCTGAGCGACGGGTCACCCTGCCGTCAACGACGTCGAACCACGTGCCCGCCATCGCTGCCGGCACGTCATCGGCAACGGCGGCGGTGATGAGCACCTGGGGTGCCTCGGCGACACGCTCGGCGAGGTGGGCACGACGTCGCACATCGAGCTCGGCGAAGACGTCGTCAAGCACGAGCACCGGCGCTCCGGATTCGGCGGTGAGGAGGTCATAGGCCGCCAGACGCATGGCGAGTGCCGCGGACCACGACTCACCGTGGGAGGCGTAGCCCTTGAGGGGCACGGGTCCGAGGGTCACGTCCACATCATCGCGGTGGGGTCCGACCAACGTGATGCCTCGATCGAGTTCCTCCTTGCGGCGCCTATCGATCTCCGAGAGCAGGGCCGCGGTCACATCCGGTGCCTCGACGTCGTCGATCACGCTCCGGTACCGCAATCCGATCGTGTCCGATGCGGGGACGAGTTCCTGATAGGCCTGAGACGCGAGGGGGGCGAGGGCCGCGGTGAGTTCCCTTCGCGCCGTGATGATCTCCGCTCCCAGGCGAGAGAGTTGCTCATCCCAGGCCTCAAGGGTGCGCACCACCTCCTCGAGGTTGGTGCGCCGTGCCGCTCCAGACGATTTCAGTAGGGCATTGCGTTGGCGCAGGACGCGGTCGTAGTCGGCGCGTGTGCCTGCCAGACGTGGGTGGCGTTGCACGAGCAGGTCGTCGAGGAAGCGGCGCCGCTCACCGGGGTCTCCCTTGACGAGCGCCAGGTCTTCCGGTGCGAAGACCACCGTGCGCAGGATGCCGAGAATCTCCCGTGTCTTCGTGACCGGTGCACGGTTGATGCGAGCACGGTTGGCGCGGCCGGGAGTGACCTCGATTTCTAGAAGCAGGGAGCGGTCGTCGCGGGTCACATCGGCGCGGATCACCGCTCGCTCGGCTCCGCGCCGGACCAGGGGCGCATCGGTGGCCACGCGGTGGCTGCCCAGGGTGGAGAGGTAGGCGACCGCTTCGACGAGGTTGGTCTTGCCCTGGCCGTTAGGACCGACGAAGGCATTGATGCCGGGCTCGAGGCTGACCTCGAGGGTCTCGTAGTTGCGTACATCGGCCAGCGAGACGTGCCTCACCAGCACAGGCGGATCGGTCGGTGCGGCCATCGGCCGGATCAGCCGGCGAGTCGCACCGGCATCAGCAGGTAGCGATAGTCGCCATCGTCATCGCCGCCGGCACTCAGCACGGCGGGGCGCGTGGACTGCGTGAAGGACATGCGCGTCTCGGCGGCATCGAGGGCACTCAGACCATCGAGCAGGTATTGCGGGTTGAAGGCGATGTCGATGTCGTCGCCGTCGAAGGTGCAGTCCAGGCTTTCGGTCGCCTGCGCTTCATCCCCCGCACCGGCGCGCAGGGTGACCTCATTGCCTGAGAACGCCAGGCGCACGGGGGTGTTGCGCTCGGCGACCAGGGCCACGCGCTTGACGGAGTCCACCAGCTGCGCTGTCGAGATCGAAGCCACCGCGAGACTCTCGGACGGCAGCAGAGAGCGGTACTTGGGAAACTCTCCGTCGAGAAGCCGGGTGGTGGTGCGTCGCCCGTCCCCTTCGAAGCCCATGAGCCCTTCGCCGCCTTCCGCGAGGGAGAGATTCACGAGCTCAGCGCCAGCGAGTGACTTGGCTGTGTCTGCCAGTGTGCGCGCCGGCACAAGTGCCTGCACCTCCAGCTTGGGGGATGCCGGAGTCCAGGTGAATTCACGCACGGCCAGCCGATAGCGATCCGTCGCGGCAAGCGTCACGGTCGCACCATCAATCTCCACGCGAATGCCGGTGAGTGTGGGCAGCGTGTCGTCACGACCGGCGGCGATCGCGACCTGGGCTACGGCGTGTGCAAACTCGCCACCGCCCAACGATCCTGATGACTCCGGCATCGCAGGCAGGCTGGGGTAGTCCTCAACAGGAAATGTCGGCAGAGCGAAGGTCGACTTGCCGCACACCACGCTTACGCGCGATCCCTCGAGGCTGATGTTCACTGGCGCTGCAGGAAGCGCGCGACTGATGTCCGCGAGCAGCCGGCCCGGCACCAGTGCTCGTCCATGTTCGGTGACGTCTGCATCCACGCCAACACGTGAGGAGGTCTCATAGTCGAAGCTCGACACGATGAGGCCGGATGCATCCGTCTCCAAGAGCAATCCCGCGAGGATCGGCAGCGACGGGCGGCTGGGGAGCGTGCGTGCCGCCCAGGCGACTGAGTCGGCGAGGGCATCGCGCTCGACGCGGAACTTCACTAGGACCTCCGGGGTGGGCACGTGTGCGCCCGCAGACGCGTCATCCTGCCACCGTGACCTGAGCGCGGCTAGGGGTGCTCTCGATGTGCACAGATCAGGCCCGGCCTACTGGGGTTCTGGAGTCCTAGATGTATGTACTCGTCTTCGTCGTAGCGTCGGTGGACGATGGGGACAACCACGACCCGCCCACGTCAGAGGCGCAAAGGTTATGCACAGCCACTGTGGACACGGTGGGGAGCGATGTGTACGGCCCGCCGATCGACGGCCATTCGGCCTGGGGGCCTGTGAGAGGACGGGCAGTTATCCACAGATTTACGAAGCCTGTGAGGGAGCCAGCCTAAGTTGTCCACAGGCTGTCCCCATTCTGGGGATGCCGTGATCTTACGGTGACTTTGGGACTGATGTGACTAGCCGCGTGACTGTGACTTGATCCGCGCGGTGAGGTCCGCAACCTGGTTGTACAGGCTGCGGCGCTCGCCGATCAGTTGGCGGATCTTACGGTCGGCGTGCATGACCGTGGTGTGGTCACGGCCACCAAAGGCCTGACCGATCTTGGGCAGGGACAGGTCGGTGAGCTCCCGGCACAGATACATGGCGATCTGGCGTGCGGTAACGAGGACCCGTGACCGGGAGGTGCCGCAGAGGTCGTCCACGGTGACGCCGAAGTAGGCGGCGGTCGTCGTCATGATCTCCGCAGCGGTGATCTCCGGGCCGGCTTCCGAGGGGAAGAGGTCCTTGAGCACCAACTCCGCGAGGCCCAGGTCGACCGCGGAGCGGTTGAGGGAGGCAAACGCCGTCACACGGATGAGCGCACCCTCAAGCTCACGGATATTGCTGGACACCTTGGAGGCGATGAACTCCAAGACCTCAGGCGGTGCCTGAAGCCGCTCCTGCGCGTTCTTCTTACGGAGGATGGCGATGCGGGTCTCGAGGTCGGGGGGCTGCACGTCCGTCGTGAGGCCCCATTCGAAGCGCGAGCGCATCCGGTCCTCGAAGTCCTGCAACTGCTTGGGCGCGAGGTCGGAGGTGATGACGATCTGCTTGTTGGCGTTGTGCAGGGTGTTGAAGGTATGGAAGAACTCCTCCTGCGTCTGCACCTTGCCGGAGAGGAACTGGATGTCGTCGACGAGCAGGATGTCGATGTCCCGATAGCGGCGCTGGAATGCAGAGGACTTGTCGTCACGGATCGAGTTGATGAACTCGTTGGTGAATTCCTCCGAGCTCACGTAGCGCACCCGTGTGCCCTTGTAGAGAGTGCGCGCGTAGTGGCCGATGGCGTGGAGCAAGTGGGTCTTGCCCAGTCCTGAGCCGCCGTACACGAAGAGCGGGTTATAGGCCTTGGCTGGCTGCTCCGCCACCGCGACCGCTGCCGCATGGGCGAACCTGTTGGAGGAGCCGATGACAAAGGTGTCGAAGGTGTACTTCGCGTTGAGTCGGCCGTCCTCACTTCGTGCCGCGACTCGGTCGCCGCTGGGGCCAGGGGAGCCGGTGCCGGGGCGGTCAGCGAGCCCGTCGAGCAGGTCGGTGTCGACCGGGTACGTCGCGTCGGCCACCTCGTCGATCTCATCCTC